>JAJYHA010000274.1 GCA_021784995.1 Myxococcales bacterium | reverse complement strand
GCCGCGTCTCGCCGCCGCTGATCCAGCGCCAGCCGCACCAGCGCCTGCGTCCCCGACAGGAACACCCACCCCTCCCGCCGCGTGTACCTCTCCTCCAGCGTCGTCTCGAGCCGCCGGCCGGCCGGATTGGGGGACGATTCCATGGATCCCTCGCGCTACGCGTCCACGACCTTGCCGGGGTTGAGGATGCCGTGCGGGTCCACGCACCGCTTCAGCGATCGCATGAGGGCGATCTCCTCCGGCGTGCGGCTGATGCCCAGCCACGGCTTCTTCTCCAGCCCGATGCCGTGCTCCGCCGACACGGCGCCGCGGACGCGGGCCAGCGGCCGGTAGACCATCTCCTCGACCTCCCGCCGGGCGTCCGGCTCGCCCGTGCCGGCGCGCGGCGCCAGCAGGAGGTGGAGGTTGCCGTCGGCGATGTGTCCGAAGACGGAGCAGTGCCCGCCCGGCCACCGGCGCCGGAAGGCGGCCTCCACCTGCGCCACGTAGGAGTCCATCTCCGCGATGGGGAGCGAGACGTCGAAGGTGAAGTAGGGCTCGAAGCGCCGCACCTGGCCCACGTCGTCGCGGATGGCCCACAGCCGGGTGCGCTCCGATCCCGAGCGGGCCACCGCCGTCTCCACCGCGTACCCGGCCTCCTGCGCCTCCGCCAGCGCCTCGAGGAAGCGCGCCGAGTCGCCCTCCGGGCGCGCTCCGTGCGCCTCCACCAGGACGTAGAAGGGATGGCCGTGCGGCACCGGCGGCGTGCCCTGCGCCGGCGGCGTGGTGACGAGCCGGTAGTGGTCGTGCCACATCACCTCGAACGCCGAGAGCTGCCCGCCCAGCCCGCGGTCGACGATCCGCAGCAGGCCGACCACGGCGGCGAAGCCCGGCAGCGCCACCAGGGCCACGTCGTGGCTGCCGGGACGCTCCCGGAGCCGCAGGACGGCGCGCGTCACCACCCCCAGCGTGCCCTCGCTGCCGACGAAGAGGTGCTTCAGGTCGTAGCCGCTGTTGTTCTTGATGAGCCGGTTCATCGCGCCGACCACCGTCCCGTCGGGCAGCACCGCCTCCAGGCCCAGCACCATCTCGCGCATCATCCCGTAGCGCAGCACGCGGTTGCCGCCCGCGTTGGTGGCGACGGCACCGCCCACGGTGGCGGTGCCGCGCGCGCCCAGGTCGAGCGGGAACATGAGCCCGCGCGCCTCCACCGCCTCCTGGAACGCCTGCAGCGTGACGCCGGCCTGGACGGTGCCGGTGCGGCCCACCGGGTCGATCTCCTCGACGGCGGCCATCCGCTCCAGCGAGAGGGCCAGCGCACCCGGCGCCGGATCCTGTCCGTGGACCAGGCCGCTCAGCCCGCCCCAGGCCACCACCGGCTGGCGCGCGGCGTGACAGGCCCGGAGCACCGCCGCCACCTCCTCCGTGCCGCGGGGCCGCACCAGCGCGGCGGGCGTGGCCACCATCGCCTTGGCCGAGGAGGCGGCGCGCTCGGCGGCCGCCTCCGGCCCGAGCCACCCCGCCTCGCCCACGATCGCGCGCAGCGCCGCGGCGAGCTGCGGATCGAGGCCGGCGCCCCGGAGGCCGCTCACGGCGCGATCCTCACCAGCCCCGCCTCCATCCGGCGGCGCCGCGGCTCGGGGATCTCGATCGCCTTGCGGGTGCGGAGGTCCATCGCCACCGCCACCCCCTCACAGGCCGCGGCGCAGGCCCGCGTCTCCTCGTCGTAGACCAGGTGGACCACCTGCAGCGTCTTCGCGCTCACGCCCCGCAGCCCCGAGTGCACCGTGAAGAGGCCGCCAGCCCGGAGCGGCGCGCGGTGCTCCACCCGGAACTCCAGCAGCGCGCCCCCCTCGACGCCGTGCGAGCGCCGCGCCAGCTCCTCCTCGGTCTGGAACTGCGCCATGAGGTTCACCACGCCGTCCGCGATGCGTCCGACGTACTGGTAGGGCTCGAGCTCGCCCTCCGGGTCGCACTCGGTCGCGCGCACCCGCCCGCGCGCGATCTCGACGAAGCCCGCCGCCGCCAGCTCGTTGCGGTCGGGCGGCGCCAGGCGCCGCGCCGCGGGCAGACCCCGGGGAGCGCCGTGGGGCGGCACCTCGCAGCGCGCGGCCGCGGGCGGCGCCAGCACCTGGCACGGCGTGCCGTCGCGCCGGGAAACGAGCGCCACGTCGGTGAGCAGCGTGGCCAGGACGGCGCCGGTGAGGCTGTGCCGGATCTCGCTGTAGACGGTCACCTGGAGCGGCGCGCTGGCCGCGATCCCGGCCATCACCGTGAGCGGCGTCGCCTTCCGCGCCTCCCTCAGGAAGCGCATGTGCTGCCGGAGGATGCGGGGCCGGGCGCCCATCGCCTCCAGCGCGGCCGGCGTGTGGCCCAGCTCGCCGAGCGCGAAGGGCAGCCCCTCGTTGGCCTTCGCCACGAAGTGGCGGACGTTCAGGTGATCGTTCTCGTCGCACTCCCAGGCGTTCACGCTCCCGCGGTGAGTCACGAACACGGGCATGCGCGGGTCACCCGGCCTGCCCGGCGCCGTGCGACCGCACGCCGGGCTCGTGGAGGGTGCGCTGGTGCGCTGGCAGCATCGGGCGGGACACCTCGCGTCGGCGTGAGCTGCGGCGTTCCGTCACACAGATAGCGCGGTCGGCCCGGGCGAGTCCACCCCGCAACCGTGACGTTTCGCAGAGTGAAACGAACGCCCTACGCCGCCGGCTCCGCGAGCGGGCGGCGGTGGCGCGGGTTGCGGCGGCCGTCGCGCGAGCAGGCCAGCTGGCGCTCGACCAGGAGGCGGAAGGCGCGCCGCATCGGCTCGAAGCGCGCCGGATCGCGCTCCAGCGCGCCGAGCGCGAGGCTCACCGCGTCCACCGTGGAGAGGCAATGAGGCGCCGGCTCACGACGCAGCGCACCGTAGCCGCTGACGTCGCCCCCCACCACCGCGAGGCGCGGCAGCGCCGCCAGCGCCGGGTTCGCGGCCAGCATCTTCTCGGCCTGGAGCCAGGTCCCGTCCACGACGACGAGGTGCGCCGGGGGATCGCCGGCGCGCTCGCCGGCCGGCACCGCGTCCGGGCCCGGGTAGAGCAGCGCCGTCCCGGGCTCGCCGAGCAGCGCCTCCACCCGCTCGTTCCCGGCGAACCGGAAGCCCCGGTGCAGCTCCGCGTTCACGAGCGCGATCCGGGTGAGCCTCGCGCTGCAGATGGCGAGCCGCGCCTCGCGCGGGTGCTGCAGCAGCACCACGCGCGTCCGCGACGCGATCGGCGCGAGGTCGGCGCAGGCGCAGAAGGCGGGCGGGCGGAGGCAGCGGGGGCAGGTGGTGCGCACCGCCCGACCATAGCACCGGCGCCGCCCTGCCCCGTTGGAGTGACGCGGGGCGAGGGCGCGTTTGCGAAGGTTCACGCGCGATGGAGAGGCTGGTCGGGATCGACGCCGGCGCCGAGTCGGTGAAGGTGGTGGAGCTGGAACGGGCGGGCGGCGAGCTGCGCTGGGTCCGGCGGGCGAGGCTGGAGCACGCCAAGGATCCGGGGCCGCCCCTGCAGGCGCTCCTCTCCTCCTGGGGCTGGGCGCAGGTGCGGAGCGCGGCGGCCACCGGCCGGCTCGGCCGCCAGCTCGCCGTCGCGCGCGTGCCCGCGAGCCAGGCCCGGGCCACGGGCCACCGCCACCTCCACGGCGACGGGCACCACCTGGTCATCGACGTGGGCGCCCACGGCTTCTCCGTGCTCGACGTGGGCGGCGGGGGCGCGGAGAGCTACCGCGAGAACTCCCGCTGCTCGCAGGGGACGGGGAACTTCCTGCGGCAGCTCCTCGAGCGCTTCGGCCTCACGCCCGCCGAGGCCGACGCCCTGGCCGCGCCCGTCTCCGATCCCGCGCCCCTCTCCGGCCGCTGCCCCGTCATCCTCAAGACGGACATGACGCACCTCGCGAACAAGGGCGAGGAGCGGCGCCGCATCGTGGCCGGGCTCTTCGACGCCATCAGCGAGAGCGTGGAAAATCTGGTGAAGGCGCGCGGACCGGCCCGGGCCGTCCTCACGGGCGGGGTGTCGCGTTCGCGGCGCGTGCGCGACCACCTGCGCCGGTTCCTGGCCGCGCGCGGCATCGAGATGGTCGAGCCCACCGACGACACGCTCTACCTCGACGCCCTGGGGTGCGCCCTGCTCGCCGCCGCGCAGGACGCGGCCTCGCCGCCGCCGCCGCTCGATCGCCTGGTCGCGCCGCAGGAGCACGCGCGCCTCGAGCGCCTCCCGCCCCT
>JAJYHA010000312.1 GCA_021784995.1 Myxococcales bacterium | reverse complement strand
CCAGGGACGCATACCCGGCCGCGCGCGCCGCCCCCTCGTCGACGTAGACGGGGTTCGGGTCGCCGATGGCCTCGGCGAAGCGGCGGATGGCCCCCTTCTCCACGTCGTGGACCACCGGTTCGCTCTCCCGTCCGATGAGGGATCTGTCGAGCATGGCTCTCCTAACGCCCCACGGGAAGCTCCAGCACGGTGACGAGCCCGCGGAGCCGCGTCACGGCGGGCGCGGCGTTGACCACCACCCACGCCGTACCCTCGTCCTCGGGGATCCCCCCTTCGATCCTCGCCTCCAGCTGCACCGGCCCGTCCACCGAGAGCTCGTCGCGCGGGTCCTCGGCGCCGACCCGGGCCTCCAGGTCGAGCCGGACGCGCTCCTTCCCTCCCACGAACGCGCGCACGCTCTGCCGGATCCCCGCCACCGCGCCCGCGCCGACGGAAGCGCCGGCCGCGAGATCGTGGTCCGCCAGCACCGGCTCGAGCTCCTCCTCGAGGTCCACGTCGTCGAGGTCGAAGCCGCATCCATCCGCCACCAGGAGCGCCGACTCGGCGAGCCCGACGTGGCCGACGGCGTGCTGCTGCGCCAGCGCCCAGAACTCCTCCACGCTCAGCCCGACGCCGGCCGTGCGGCGGCGTCGCGGCGATCCGCCCGAGAGGTCCTGGACCCGCGCGCCGTGGACGTGCCGCACCGGACCGGTCGCCCCGACCAGCAGGCCCGGGAGCCGGTCGAGCACGAAGCCGGGGTTCACCCCGGCGCCCACCACCGCCACGTCCCTCGCCTCGCAGAGATCCGCCAGCGCGTCGGCCGCCTGCGGCTGGCTGTACCAGGGGTAGGCGAGCTCCTCGCAGGTCGACACCACCGACAACCCCGCCGAGACCGCGCTCCGGAGCTGCGGCAGCACCTGCTCCAGGAGCGATCCGGTGGCGTGCAGGAGGACGCCTCCCCTCGCCCGTGCGAAGGCCTTCGCGGGATCCGCGGCGACGGGGAACGCGGGCGCCGGGACGCCGAGCAGGGCGTCGAGCCGCTTCCCCGCGTGAGCCGGATCGATCGCGCCCACGACCTCCAGCTCCGGCCTGAGGAGCGCCGCGCGCGCGACGGCCTGACCGACCATGCCGAGTCCCATGACGACCACGGGGATCGGGATGTCGGTCGAGCCCTCCGTCACGCGCCCTCCGGGGGTGTCGATGTGTCGATAAGTGCAGCGGTCTTCGACACTTATAGTTTACGTCCGCAAATACCATCAAGGAAAACCGATCGGTACGAGCTTCCGCACGCGAACGGCCCGGCGATCCGTGCGCTGGAGCCACGATTACGCACATTTGACTACCCGTATTCCAGAGGCTGCCGCGGCGCTGCTCGGCCCGACGCCGTCACGGCTGCCGGATGAGGAACTCCAGCCATTGGCGGGCCGTCGGGTCCGACCAATCGCGCGGGCCGACGACCATGGCCACGATGCGTCCCGCGCGATCGACGATGTAGGTCTCCGGGAACTTGACGTCCGGGCAGTAACCCCGGGCGGCACAGTAGTAGGCGCGGGCAGCCGATGCGTCCGGATCGCGGGTCACCGTCAGGCCGGCAGGAACGCCGCCGAACACGTTGGAGAAATAACGCTGGACCGCCTCCCAGGAGTCGTCTCCCGAGACCGCCACCATCTCGAACTGGTCCGGGTGGGCGGCGGCCAGCGCCGCGCCGAGCTGGAGCATGGTGGGCATCTCCTGGATGCACGGCGGACACCAGGTCGCCCAGAAGTTGACGAAGAGCACCTTCCCCTTGCGGGACGACAGCTTCACGCGCTGGCCCTCGGGGGTGACGACCGACACCTCGGGCGCCGGCACGTTGACCGGGTGCGAGAAGCTCCTCTCGTCGAGGAGTCGCTCCTCGGCGCGCCGCGCCTCCTCGGGAGAGAGCGGCCGCGCCGGCGGCGCGTCCCTGCGCACGACGCTGACGGCGAAGAACAGCACGCCCGCCACCACGACGATCACCACGAAGAGGACCGCGAGCTTGCCTCGGCTCATGTGCGCCGATCTACACGACGCAGCGCCTTGCTGCCACCGGCGTGATCGCGCGACACTCGCCCGCCATGCGCGGGCTCATGGGCTCCTTCGCCATCATGCCGCTCCTCGAGGTGGTGGAGTTCCTGGCCCGCCGCCGGGCGACCGGGAACCTCACCTGCGAGCGGGGCAGCATCCGGAAGGTGATCCAGCTCGAGGCGGGCGTCGCGGTCGGCGTGGCGTCGAACGACCCGCGCGAGCGCCTCGGCCAGCTGCTCCTCAACTTCGGTCACGTGACGGAGGAGCAGCTCACGAAGGCCTTCGAGACGCAGCAGGCCACGGGCGTCCGGCTCGGCAAGGTGCTCTCCATGGTGGGCGTGGTGCCGCCCGAGGTCGTCCGCGACGTGCTCGCGTTGCAGATCCGCGAGGCCCTCCTCGACGCGCTGCTGTGGGACGCCGGCACCTTCGGCGTCGACGACGACCGCCCCGCGGCGGCGGCCCAGGTGGAGGCGCGCGTGCCGCTCGAGGAGGTCGTCCGCGAGGCGGAGTTCCGCACCGCCGCCTGGCGCGCGTTCCGCGCCGAGTTCCCGACCGGCACGGCCACGCTGCGCGTGGACGACGCGCGCGTCCCCCCCGGGCTCGCCCCCGACGGGATCGACCAGCGGGTGCTGCGCTTCGCGCGTGAAGGCCGCAGCATCGACGAGATCGCGCTGGCGCTCCACGCCACCGACTTCCACCTCTACCAGCGCCTCTTCGCGCTGCACCGGCAGGGCCTCCTCTCGGCGGCCCCGGCCCCCAAAGGCGAGGCGCCCGGGCCCCTGGGCGTCGCGCCGGAGGAGCCGGCCGGGCCCTCCACCGAACAGCTCCGGGCCGCGATGCTCGACCCGCCCCGCACGCCGCGGCTCACGGTCCCCTCCCACGAGGTCTCCCTGATGCGGCTCTCCGCGACCGAGAAGTACCTCCTCGGCCGCTGCGACGGGGCGCGGGACCTGCGCCAGATCCTGCAGATCGCGCCGCTCTCCGAGAGGGACGTGCTGCGGTCGATGAAGCGCTTCGTCGACGCGCGGATCGTCGAGCTGGGGTAGGGAGCGCGATCCCTCCGCGCCCGGGTCACGGCGCCGGGCGAGGGAGCGACGGCGACCGGCGGCCGCGCGCGTCGGCGGGGCGGTGGGCAGACGCCGTGCGCACGTGGCGCGACGGCGAGCCGACGAAGTAGGCCTTCAGGGCCTCCCGCGCCACCAGGGGCGCCTTCACGCGCCAGCGCCGATCGTTCACGACGACGGTCGCGACCGCCACCTGCGGGTCGTCGGCCGGGGCGAAGCCCACGAACCAGGAGTAGTCGCGGTAGGGCGACGCCTCCGCCAGGCTGCCGGTCTTCCCCGCCACGCGGACCGCGCGCAGGGGCGAGCGGCGGGCGACGAGCGCGCCGCGAAAGACCTTGCGCGCCGTCCCCTCGGTCACGGTGGTCTGCATCATGTGCGCGAGCGCGGCCGCCACCTCCGGGCGCAGGATCCTGCGCGCCCCGCCCGCGCGCGCCGGCGGCGCACCGTCCACCTCGTCCACGATGCGCGGCGGGACGAACGTGCCGCGGTTCGCGACGACGCTCGCCATCAGCGCGCCGTGGAGCGGCGAGAGCCGCACCGGACCGAAGCCGGCGGCCGTGGTCGCGAGCTCGAACCGATCCTCGGGGATCCGCGCCGGCGACGGCGCGACCGGCCACTCGAATGCGATCGGCGCGTTGAAGAGGAACTGCGCGGCCTCGGCGCGGAGCTCCTCCGGCGTGAGCGTGCGGCCGGCCAGCTTGGCGAAGACCACGTTCGCGCTCTTCCCCAGCGCCGCGGCGAAGGTGAGGCAGCGGCGATCCCGGCGCGGGTCGTCCCGGAGGAGCGCCCGCTGGATTCGGTGCCTGCCGCCATGGAAGCAGACCTCGGCGTCGGGCGCGATCCCGCGGTCGAGCAGCGCGGCGGCCGTCACGATCTTGAACACGCTGGCCGCGGGAGCGATCGGCTCCAGCGCCACGTGCCCGGACGCGCCCCGCTCGGCGTGCTCCGCCATCGCGAGCACGCGCCCCGTCCTCGGCTCGAGCAGCACGACGGCCCCGACCGGAACGCGGTAGCTCGCCAGGAGCCGCTCCAGCGCCTGCTGGAGCGGCGGCGAAACGGAGAGGACGGCGCGCCCCGGGCCGTAGCTGGCCACGTAGCGGCCCCGCTGACCGTCGTACGACATGGGCCCGAGCCGCGGAGGCGCGAC
>JAJYHA010000264.1 GCA_021784995.1 Myxococcales bacterium | reverse complement strand
AGGGCGCGCCCTTCACCAGGCCGTCGCGCTCCAGCTTGCGGAGCGCCTCCCGGACCGGCGTGCGGCTCACCTTCATGCGGGCGGAGAGCTCCTCGGTGACGAGGCGCTCTCCCGGCTCCAGCACGCCGCGGCAGATCGCCTCGCGGATCGCGGCGTAGACGAGCTCGTTCACCGGGCTGTGGCCGGCGCGCCGCGTGAGGTCGAATGGATCGGGATGTGACATCTCGACGCGGCCAGGATATTGGATCCAATGTGCCGGATCAACGCGACCCCGCTGGACTTTTCGTGACGCGACGCGCCATGAATGGGGGCGACGGGGCGCGGCTCGCGGCGCTCTACGCGGGGACGGTGGCCGTGTACGCCGACCAGTACGTCACCCAGCCCGTCCTGCCGCTGCTCTCACGCGAGTTCGGCGTCTCCCCCGCGACGGCCGGCCTCACCATCTCCGCGGTCGTGCTGGCGATCGCGCTCGGGTCCGGCTTCTACGGGCCGCTGTCGGACACGGTGGGCCGCAAGCGCGTCATGGTCGGGGCGAGCACCCTCCTCGTCCTCCCGACCCTCGCCTGCGCGGCCGCGCCCTCGTTCGGCGCGCTGGTGGCGCTCCGGGCGGCGCAGGGGCTCCTCATCCCCGGGATGACGGCCGTCGCGGTGGCCTACGTGGGCGACGCGTTCGACCCGGGCCGGATGCGGGCCGTCGTCGGGGGCTACATCGGCGCCACCGTGGCCGGCGGCCTGCTCGGCCGCGTGCTCTCCGGCTGGGTGGCCGCGCGCGCGGGCTGGCGCGCCGCGTTCGTGGTCTTCTCGGCCACCACGCTCCTGGGGGCCGGCGCGATGGCGGTGGCGTTGCCCGGCCGCGCCGGCGCCGCCGCGGCGGACTGGGCGGGCGCCTACCGCGGCATGCTGCGCCACCTCCGGGAGCCGCGCCTCCTGGGCGGCTTCCTGGTGGGCGCGGCGCTCTTCTTCGGCTTCCTCGGCGTCTTCACCTACCTCCCCTACCGCCTGACGGCCCCGCCCTTCGCGCTCTCGACCGGGCGCGTCTCGAGCGTCTACCTGGTCTACGTGGCGGGGGTGGTCGTCTCCCCGCTGGCCGGAAAGCTCTCGGTCGCCTTCGGGCAGGTGCGCCTCATGCAGGCCGGCCTCGCCGTGGCGGCGCTGGGCGCGCTCCTCACGCTCGCCGAAGGGCTGCCGGTGATCGTGCTGGCGCTGGTCGTGCTCTGCGCCGGGATGTTCACGGGCCAGGCGGTGGCGCCCTCCTACGTGAACCAGGAGGCGGCGGAGGCGAAGGGAGGCGCCAGCGCCCTGTACCTCGCCTTCTACTACCTCGGCGCGACGCTCGGCTCGGTGCTGCCCGGCCTGGCCTGGCAGGCCTGGGGCTGGCCGGGCGTGGTGGCCAGCACGGTGGCGGCCTTCGCGCTGGGCGCCGCGGCCATCACCTTCCTCTCGCGCCGGCCGGGGGCCCGGCCGGCGCCGCTCCGCGGTCACACCACGCCCTGCGCGCGCAGCGCGGCGATCTCGCCCGGGCCGTAGCCCGCCCAGCCCAGCACCTCCTCGGTGTGCTGGCCGAGCCGGGGGACGTCGCCCATCACCGGCTCGACGCCCGTCACGTTCGCCGGCGGGAGGAGGGCCCGCATCGGCCCGGCGCCGGTCTCCACCGTGCGCCACCGCCCGCGCGCGTCGAGCTGGGGGTGCGCCATCACCTCGTCGATGGTGTGGAGCTGCCCGTTGGCGATGCCGTGGCGGTCGAGGAGCCGCGTGACCTCCTCGGCGGTGTCGGCCCGGAAGGCGTCCTCGACGATCTCCGTCAGCGCCGCGCGGTGCGCCACCCGGGCGCCGTTGGTGGCGAAGCGCGGGTCGTCCACCAGCTCCGGCCGCCGCAGCACGCCCCGGCAGAACGTGGCCCACTCGCGGTCGTTCTGCAGGCCGAAGATGACCTCGCGCCCGTCGCCGGCGCGGTGGGGTCCGTACGGAGCGATGCTCGGGTGCGACGCTCCGCTGCGCGCCGGCGCGCGGCCGCCGTGGAAGCCGTAGTAGAGGGGCTGGCTCATCCACTCGGTCAGGGCCTCGAGCATGGAGACCTCGACCCGCGCTCCGTGGCCGGTGCGCTCCCGGACCAGCAGCGCCGTCAGGACGCCGGAGAAGGCGTACGTGCCGGCGGCGATGTCGGCGACCGAGATGCCGCACCGCGACGGCCGGTCCGTCCCCGTGATCCCGAGCAGGCCCACCTCGGCCTGGATGAGGAGGTCGTAGGCCTTCTTGTCGCGGTAGGGCCCGGCGTCGCCGTACCCGGAGATGTCGCAGACCACCACCCGCGGGTCGCGCGCCGCCAGCGTCTCGTGGTCGAGCCCGAGCCGTGCGGCGGCGCCCGGCGCCAGGTTCTGCACCACCACGTCGGCGCGCGCGGCGATCCGGTCCAGCACCTCGCGCCCGGCCGGCTCCTTCACGTCGAGCGTGAGGCTCTGCTTGCCCCGGTTCAGCCACACGAAGTAGGAGGCGAGGCCGTGCACGGCGCGGTCGTAGCCGCGCGCCAGGTCCCCGCCGCCGCACCGCTCCACCTTCACCACGCGCGCCCCGAGATCGGCCAGCTGGCGCGTGCAGAGGGGGCCGGCCACGGCGTGCTCGAGCGCCAGGACGGTGACGCCGTCGAGGGGCCGCGCCGCGCTCCCGGCGGGGCCCCGTCCGGCCGCGCCGGCGGCGGGCGTCCGGGGCGCGGGGCTCACGTCGCCAGCCCGAAGTAGGCGCGCCGCACGGCGTCGTCCTCGCGCATGGCGGCCACGGTCCCGGTGAAGCCGATGCGGCCGCCGTCCACCGTGGAGACGCGATCGGCCAGCTCGAGGAAGGCCACGTTCTGCTCCGCGATGAGGTAGGCCACCCCCTCGCCCCGCAGCTTGCGCAGCACCTCCACCACCGTGCTCACGAGCAGCGGCGAGAGCCCCGCCGACGGCTCGTCCATCACGACGAGCCGCGGGCGACCGGCGATGGCCTTCGCGATCCCCAGCATCTTGCGCTGCCCCCCGCTCAGGCTGCTCGCAAGCGCGCGCCGCCGCTCGGCCAGCGCCGGGAAGACCGCGTACAGCTCCTCGCACCGGGCACGGATCTCCGACCGGGGAAGGAACTGCGCCCCGATGCGGATGTTCTCGTCGATGGTGAGCCCCGGGAAGCCGCTCGTCTCCGACATGAAGGCGATGCCCCGTCGGACGCGCAGGTCGCTGCGCAGGCGCGTGACGTCCTCGCCCTGGAAGAGGACGCGGCCGGCGAGGGCGGGCACGAGCCCGAGGATCGTCTTCAGGGTGGTGGTCTTGCCGGCGCCGTTCGCCCCGAGCAGCACGATCGTCTCGCCCTCGTGGACCTCGAGGTGGACGTCCCAGAGCACCTGGACGCGCCCGTAGGCCGCCTGGAGGCCGGCGACGGCCAGCAGCGGCGCGCCGCGAGGAGGCGGCCCCGCCTCAGGCGGCATGCGCGCCTCCCAGGTAGACCTCGACCACCTTGGGGTCGCGCACCGCGTCGCCCAGCACCCCCTCGAAGATCTCGCGCCCCGCGTTCATCACGATCACCCGGTCGGTGATGGCGTCGATGAAGCCCATCAGGTGCTCGACCACGAGCAGCGCCATGCCCCCGCGTGCCAGCGCCCGGAGCTTGGCCGCCACGCGCTCCAGCTCCGCCGGGTTGAGGCCCGCCGCCAGCTCGTCCACCAGCAGCAGGCGCGGACCGGTCGCCAGGGCGCGCGCGAGATCGAGCAGCTTCTGCTGGGCGCTGTTGAGCTCGGACGCGGGGCGCTCCGCCTCCGCGGCCAGGTCCACCGACGCGAGGAGCGACGCGGCGTCGTGGCGCGCGCCGGCGCCGCCGTAGGCGAGCGCCACCTCCACGTTCTGGCGCACCGTCAGGCCGAGGAAGCACTTCGGCACCTGGAAGGTCCGGTTGATCCCGAGGTGGACGATCCGGTGCGGGGGGAGCCGCTCGATGCGCCGCCCGCCGATGCGCACCTGGCCCGCGTCCGGCCGCGCGATGCCGGAGATGGCGTTGATGGCGGTGGTCTTGCCGGAGCCGTTCGGGCCCACCAGGCCCAGGATCTCGCCGGGCGCCACGTGCAGGCTGAGGCCGTCGAGGGCGCGCAGCGCGCCGTAGCGCTTGGTCAGCCCCTCGATCACGAGCAGCGGCGCGCGCTCAGGGGACACGGACCCCCCGGCGGCGCAGGAGCGAGACGAGCCCCTCGGGCAGGAAGAGCAGGAGCCCCATGATCAGCAGGCCGTAGATGAGCTGGAAGTACTGCGGCGTGGAGATGCCCACCAGGTTGTAGATGCCGTACAGGAGCAGGACGCCGAGGAGCGGCCCCGCCGCCGTCGCGATACCCCCGAAGAGCGCGAACACGATGGCGAAGGTGGTGATCTGGCTGCTGAAGACGGTCTCCGCGTAGAAGACCGAGATGTACCAGGCGAAGGTGCCGCCGATGAGCCCGGCGATGATCGCGCTCAGGATCCAGGCGATCACGCGGGCGCGCACCACGTCGACGCCCGCCATGGCGGCGCTGACGGGCTCGTCGCGCATGGCCTGGAGCGCCAGGCCGAAGCGCGAGTGGCGCAGCCAGACCACCAGCGCGGTGGCGCCGGCCAGGACGACGAGCGCGACGGCGTAGGCCCGCGCCGGCGCGAAGACGCCGGCCAGGCTCACCTCGTACGGCCCCCGCGTGATCGCCTCCAGGTGCGGGTTGGAGACCGCGTGCATGATGGCCAGCGCCGCCGCCAGGTTGGCGATGGCGAAGTAGGCGCCCGAGAGGCGCAGCAGCGGCGTGAGCACCAGCGCCACGGCCACCGCCGCCGCCGCGCCGCCCAGCAGCGCGACCAGCGGCGGGGCGTGCAGGTGCAGCACGAGCAGCGCGAAGCCGTAGGCGCCGGCGCCGAAGAAGCCGACGTAGCCGAACGGGAGGTAGCCCGTGAAGCCGTACAGGACGTTGATGCCCTGCGCCAGGGTCGCGAACACGACGAAGTTGAAGAGGAGCAGGCGGTTGCTGTACAGGGCCGGCAGCGCCGCCATGGCGACCACGACCGGGGCCACCGTCACCAGCAGGTCCTTCGCGATCCTAGGCATGGCGCACCTGCCGCCCCAGCAGGCCGCTCGGCCGCACCAGCAGGATCGCGATCAGCATCAGGTAGGGCAGCAGCTCGGCCCAGTCGCTCAGGTAGCTCTGCATGAAGATGTAGGAGACGCCGTAGACCAGGCCCCCCAGCACCGTCCCCAGCGGGTTCCCGAGCGAGCCGATCACGATGACCGCGAACGACGTCACCGTCACGTGCGCCCCCATCGCGGGCGTGACGCTCCCCTGCATGTAGGGCGCGAAGGTGCCGGCCACCGCGGCGATGCCGATGCCGATCCCGAACGCGATGGCCGAGATGCGGTGCACGTCGATCCCGGCGCTGATCGCCTCCTCGCGGTGCACCATCACCGCCCGCGTCAGGTACCCGAGCCGGGTCCGGTACAGGTAGAGGTAGACGAGCACGACGCCGAGGACGCTGGCGGCGCCGGTGGCGACCCACGCCGCCGGGAAGGCCTGGCCCAGGAGCACCACCGGACCGTCCGGGAGCGGGTGGCCGGTGAAGAGCCGCGTCACCGCGCCCAGCGCGCGCGAGAGCGGCTCGCTCGGGATCGAGCGCTCGCCGGTGCCGAAGGCGATGGTGACCACCGCCTCGATCGCCTGCGAGAGCCCGAAGAAGAGGATGAAGGAGAGCATCTCCGGGTCCTTGCTGGCGAGGAGGCGGGGCACGAGCAGGTAGTAGAGCGGCAGGCCGACGACGACGAAGAGCGCGAAGGCGGCCAGCGCCGCCACGAGCGGGCTCGCCGCGAGGGCCGTGTAGAGGCCGAAGGCGAGGAACGACCCCAGCATCAGGAAGTCGCCGTGGGCGAGGTTCACGATGCGCATCACCCCGAACACCAGGTTGAGGCCGAGCCCCATCAGGCCGAAGTAGAGGCCGAAGAGCAGCCCCGACACGAGCGTGTAGGCGAGCATCCTCGTCCCTCGGTCGGCCCGCGCGCGGCGCTTACGGCCGCGGGTAGACGGGCTTGGCGGTCGCGCGGTCGAGCGGGTAGACCGCCTTCACGGCCAGCCCGCCCCGCTCCGGGAAGATCTGGCCCACGGGCGGGACCTCGCCCGTCTGCGCGCCGTTCGCGTCCAGTTCGAAGTTGCCGGCGATGGTGCGCAGCTTGCCGGACTGCGCGAAGACGGCCTTGCGCAGCTCGAGCTGGTCCAGGCTGGCCGCCGTCGCGAGCGCCTTCTCGATGACGAGCCCGGTGTTGTAGCCGGCGATGGAGTTGTAGCCGAACTCGACGTGGCCACCCTGGTACGCCTTGTCCCAGGCGGCCCGGAACGCCTCCACGTTCATGCCGAAGTTCACCTCGTAGCGGGCGCGGTCGGCGCTGACGAAGGTGAAGAGGTGCTCGAGCGCCTTGGCCCCCACGTTCTTCTGCAGCAGGTCCATCTCCAGCCCGGCGTAGGTGGTGAAGAGCATCTTGAACCGGTAACCGCCCTCCTGGACGTTGCGGAGGAACGCGATGTCGTTGGGCGCGTAGCCGAACTCGATCACCGCGTCGGGGTTCGAGGCGCGGATCTTGGCCAGGAGCACGTTGTAGTTGGACGTCTCGGTGGGCACGCCCTCCTCGTAGACGATCTCCACCTTCTTCGCGTCGGTCAGGTACTTGTGGACGGCGGTGGCCATCCCGCCGGTGAAGTTGTTGGTCGCGTAGAGGAGCGCCACCCGCTTGATGCCCAGCTTCGGCCCCTGGTCGTTCAGGAACTCGGCCACCGGCCGCGGCCAGATGTTCGAGACGGAGATGTCGCACAGCACGATGTACGGGTTGTCGGGGGTGAAGAAGTTGGCGCCGGTGCCGGTCTGGTCGAAGAGCAGCATCTTGTGCTCGCGCGCGATGGGCACCGCCACCGAGGTGAGCACCGACCCGGAGTCGGCCACGAGCAGGTCGACCTTGTCCTGGGTGATGAGCTGGCTGTAGAGGGTGGCGGCCGTGCCGGTGTTGCTCTGGTCGTCGTACGCGACGAGCTTGAGCGGGATCTTCCGGTCGAAGGCCTTCACGTACACGCCCCCCTGGGCGTTCATGCGCTCCACCCACAGCTTGAGGCCGTAGTGGACCGGCATCGAGATGCTGGCGTAGCGCCCGGAGGACGCGTACACGGTGCCGATCTTGAGCTCGGCGGGCGGGGCGGCCGCCGACGCGGCCGAGGCGGTGAGCAGGGCGGCCAGGAGGGCCAGGATCGACGTTCGCGTCATGCTGTGCGCCTTTCGTGAGGGGTTGGGTGCTAGTCGGCGTCGAAGACGGGGCGCCGCTTCTCCTGGAATGCGCGGACGGCCTCCGTGTGCTGGCGCGTGGTGTGGGCGAGCGCCTGGAGGCCGGCCGACATCTCGAGCAGCGCCTCCAGCCCGGCGCGCTGTCCCTCCCGCAGCAGGCGCTTCGTCATGCGCAGCGTCTCGCCGGGGTTGGACGCGATGCGCGCCGCCAGCCGCCGCGCCTCTCCCAGGAGCTCGTCGTGGGGGACGACCCGCGAGACGAGCCCCCAGGCCAGCGCCTCCCGGGCGTCGACGGCGTCGCCGGTGAAGGCCATCTCGGCCGCGCGCGAGTTCCCGACCGCGCGCGGCAGGAGCCAGGCGCCGCCGTCTCCGGGGATGAGGCCGACCTTGACGAAGCTCTCGGCGAAGCTCGCCCTCTCCGAGGCGATCCGGATGTCGCACATGCAGCTCAAGTCGCACCCCGCCCCGACCGCGGGGCCGTTGACGGCGGCGATGGTCGGCACCTCCGTGTTGTACACGACCAGCGCGAGCCGCTGGATGCCCATTCGGTACTCGGTGCGCGTCTTCACTGGATCGAGGCCGGGGGCGAGGTACCGCTGCATGTCCTTGAGGTTGCCGCCCGAGGAGAAGACCGGGCCCGCGCCGGTGATCACCACCGCGCGCACGGACGGGTCGGCCGCGATCCGCTCGAACGCCGCCACGAACTCCGCCACCGCGCTGTTGCCGGTGAGTGCGTTCCGCACCTCCGGCTGGTTCATGGTGAGGGTCACCACGTGCCCCGACTGCTCGAACAGGAGGAAGTCGCCCATGTGTCTCCTCAGGGTTCCCGCTGGGGTGAAGGGGAGAGGCGCTCGCGCAGGATCGACACGAGCCCGTCGGCGCTTCCGGACAGCACCGCCTCGCCGATCCGCTCGTTCCAGTGGCGCTCGGAGCCGCTGGCGAGCCGCCACTCGTGGAGGCGCCGCGCGTGGAGCTGGAGGTCGCTCTCCTCCGCGATGCCCATCGCGCCCTGCACCGCGTGGGCGATGGCCGCCACGACCACGGCCGCCTCGCTGGCGCGCGCCTTGGCCACCGCCGCGTGGAGCGCGTCCGGCAGGTGCGAGGCGCCGCTGCACCCGATCCGCGCCGCCATGCGCGCGGCGAAGACGTGCTCCGCCGCCACGCTGAGCTGCTGCTGGATGGCCTGGAACTTGCCGATGGAGCGCCCGAACTGCACCCGGTCGTTGGCGTGGGCGACGGTGCCCTCCAGCACCCGCTCCAGGGCCCCGGCGAGCAGGGCGGCGTGCAGCGCGGCGCCGATGACGCGCCAGGGCGTCTCGCCGGGGACGACGGCGGCCGGAGAGGGCGCGGACCAGCGCAGGTCGGCCTCCAGGCTCCCGTGGACGCCGGTCGGGATCACCTCCGCCGCGCTCACGGGCAGGAGCCGGCTCCCGTCCGGCCCGCCGGCCATCACCCACGCGGCGACGCGCCCGAACGGAACGCGCCGGCAGACGGTTGCGCCCACCTCGTCCGTGGCGGCCTCGGCGAAGGTGGCCGCCCCCTCCGGCCATGGGTGCCCGGCCGCGGCGAGCACCGCCCGGACCGCCATCGTGTGCGCGAGCGGGACCGGGAGGGCGTGCCGGCCGCAGGCGTGGAGGATGGGGAGGGCGCCCGAGAGGCCCAGCCCAGCCCCGCCGCGCTCCTCGGGAACGAGCGCGTCGGCGAAGCCGGACCCGGCGACGACCGCCCAGAGCTCCTCGGCCGATCCACCCGCCTCGATCTCGCGGACGCGCCGCGGCGGGCTCGCGTCGGCGAGGAGCTGCTCCACCGCGTCGGAGAGGAGGTCGTTCACCATGTCACACCTCACCGGAGCCCGAGCCCGCGCGCGATGATGCCGCGCAGGATCTCGCGCGTGCCGCCGCGGAGGGAGAAGGACGGGGCCATCCCGGCCGTGTAGGCCAGCGTCCGGAGCAGCGCTGGCGGGATGGGCCGGTCGGGATCGGCGCCCAGGGCGTCGGCGACGGCGACCGGGATCCACTGCTCCAGCTCCGTCCCGAGGTCCTTCACCAGCGACGCCTCCAGGGCCGGGCTCTCGCCCCGCGCGAGCTTCTCGGTGACGGCGATCGACATGGCCCGGAGCACCGCCAGGTGCGAGGCCATCCGACCGGCCACCGCGGCCGCGGCGGGGCCACGCGCGTCCGGGTGCGCGCGCAGGTGCGCCAGCCAGGCGTCGGCGAGCACCACGCTCGAGTAGAGGCGCTCGGGCCCGCTCCGCTCGAAGGCCAGCTCGGCCGTCACCTGCTCCCAGCCCGAGCCCTCGCGGCCGACGAGGGCCTCCTCGCCCAGCTCCACGTCCTCGAAGAAGACCTCGGAGAAGTGCTCGTCCCCGGCCAGGTCGCGGATCGGCCGGACCGTGACGCCGCGGGCGCGGAGGTCGACGACGAGCTGCGAGAGCCCCCGCTGCCGGTCCGCCGGCGCGCCCGAGGTGCGGACCAGGGCGATCATGTAGTCACAGCGCTGGGCGTTCGTGGTCCAGAGCTTCTGCCCCTCGAGCCGCCAGCCGCTGCCGGTCGGCGTGGCGCGCGTCCGCACGCCGGCCAGGTCGGACCCGGCCTGGGGCTCGCTCATCCCGATGCAGAAGAAGGCCTCGGCGCGGCAGATGCGCGGGAGGAAGAAGCGCTTCTGCTCCTCGGTGCCGTACTTCAGGATCAGCGGCCCGCTCTGCCGCTCGGCGATCCAGTGCGCCGACGCGGGGGCGCCGGCGGCGAGGAGCTCCTCCGCGAGGACGAAGCGCGCGAAGGCGCTTCGCCCTCCGCCGCCGTACTCGACCGGGAAGGTGATCCCCACCCAGCCGCGCGCCGCCAGGGCGCGGCTGAAGTCCGCGTCGAACGCCATCCACGATCGGGCCAGCCGGTCGGGAGCGCGACCGCGCAGGGCATCGCGCAGGAATTCGCGGACCGGCGCGCGCAGCGCCTCGTCCTCGGGAGGGATCCCGGTCAGCGACAGCGTGTCTCGGAGTGTCATCGCTCTCCCATCGGGGCCACGGGACCTCGCCGGCCTCCGGTCGACCCGCGACGCCCGGGACCGTCCCGCAGTCGTCCGGCCGTCCGGGGCGGCCTTCGCGGGCCACTGCCGGTGCCGCCCTGGTGCCGCCCGGGACGGGCGCGGGGTCGGGTGGCTCCGCGTGCAGGGGGGGCCCCTCCGCGGTCGCCTCCGGGGGGTCGTGCGGCGGCTGCGGAGGCGCTCCCGGCGCTCCGCTCGATGGCGCGGCAGGCGCGGAGGAGCCGCGCTGCGTGCCGGCGCAGCTCCGCCTGGAACCGCTGCGGCGGTCCCCCGATCACGACCGCGAAGAGCTCGCCCGCGACGCGGACCGGCGCGGCGATGGCCATGAGGTCGCGCGTGTTCTCGCCGTCCACCAGCCACCAGCCGCGGCGCAGTCCCCGCTCGATCTCCTCGCGCAGCTCCCGGGCCGAGCCGACGCTGCGCTCGGTGACGGCCGGGAGCGTCACGCGCGCCAGCAGCTCCTCGCGCGCCTCCGGGCCCATGGCGGCCAGGATGGCCTTGCCGCTCGCGGTGGTGTGCAGCGGCTTCGTCTCGCCCACCACCGGCGAGAAGCGCACGCTCTCGGCGGCCTCGACCACGTGGAGGTAGACGACGTGGTCTCGCTGCCGCTTCGCCAGCACCACGCTCTCCTTCGCCTCGTCGCGCAGCGCCTCCAGCACGGGGCCCACCAGGCCGGCCACCGGCGTGGCCCGCGCGATCGCCTCGGCCACCGCCGCCAGGCGGCCGCTCGGGTAGTAGCCCTCGCGCCGGCCCAGCTCGTACAGGTAGCCGCGAGACCGGAGCGTCTTCACGATGGCGTGCGACGACGAGAGCGGGATCCCGAGCGCCTCCGCGATCCGGGAGAGGTTCAGCGGACGCCGCTCGCGCGAGAAGAGCTCGAAGACGTCGAGCGTGCGATCGGCGGTCTTCACGCCGCCGGCGCTGGCCGCGCCGTGTTTCGCATCTGTGAAACTTTTTTTCAAGGGGCGAAACTTTAGGATCGGCCGGTGCGCCTGTCAACGCCGCGCGCGGGCGGGCGGCGGTCGGCGCGCCGCGGCGCAGGACGGCGCGGTCAGGGACGCGTGCCGGCGAGGACCATGCTCGAGACGGAGAGGCCGCCGAGGTCGTAGGCGCCCGTGCGCTGCAGGACCTCGAGATCGCGGAAGCCCGCCTCGAGCACGGCGCCGACGTACGAGCTCACGCTGACGCACGGGGGCCCGTGCGCCGCCACGGCCGGGTAACGTCCCTCGTCGCGGGCAGGCACGCCGTGCTCCGCCACGAGGTCCGACACCACGAACCTCCCGCCCGGCCGGAGCAGCCGCCGGATCTCCTCGAAGACGGCCCGCATACCGAGGCTCCGGTGAATCGTGCAGCAGGAGCCGACGAGGTCGGCGACGCCGGCGGGGAGCGGCACCTGGCGGAACACCCCCGGGACGATCACGACGTTGTCGGATCGCTCCTCCGCGGCGGGGGGCGGCTCCGACCCGGGAACGACCAGCACCCGGCCGCCCGGGCCCACGGCCTGCGCGGCGCGCGAGACGAAGCCGGGAGGGGGCGTGCCGAGGATGACCACCACCTCCCCCGGTCCGGGCTTCACCAGCTCGGCGGCGGCGGCGCGCGTGAGGGGCGAGCAGCTCGGCGTGCGCGCGGCGACACACCCGTCACACGTGCAAGCGTGCGCACCGACCGTGGCCTCGTCCCGCATCTCCCTCATCCGACGCTCGTCGCCGACACGCCTCGCGGCCCGCAAACGCCCCTCTCGACGTGGATCCCCTTGCACGCTGCAAAAAGCCCCGCTCCGGTCGTCGTGCAAACCGGCAGCCAATCGCGACCGCCCCACCGTCTCGCTCCACGACGATCTCCGGTGGCCCAATGCGGGGATGACATTACGTCCACCGACTCTCGGCGAATCCGCGACATGAGAGCGCACGCGGACGCTCGAACCAGAAAAGGGCATGCGCCGGACGTGTCACTGCCGGTGCAACGCATGCGACGGTGCGTGGCGCGGACCGCGACGTTTCGTCGCAGAGGCGACGAGACGACCTTTTGGATGCGAGGCCGGCGGGGTGGGACTCCCTTTCGACATGCACCGCGCGCTCAGGCGCGACGCCTGCATGGGCCGCTGGCGGCGCGTCTGGCGCAAACCACATCGGAGAGGCATGGCTACGCTCCTCGTTCATCGATCGCTCGACCACGAAGCCGACCTGTGCGGCCACTACCGCGAAGGCGACGCCCTGAGCGTCGTCGCGAGCGAGGTGACCTGCCCGGAGTGCCGGCGGCTGCTTCCTCCGGGTCCGGAGGAGTGCCCCTCTCGCAGCCAGCGCCACGGGTGGCGCTGCGCGGGGCGCCGGAACCACGGCGGCGTCCACCACGCGGAGGTGGGCGGCTGCGCCTTCGCGTGGACGGACACCACCTCGCCCGCGCTCTCCGTCGACCTGCCACGGCCGGCGTGACGGCCGCGCAGCGGCCCCCACGGCCCCCTCCGCCCGGCCGGCGCCAGTCCCTCGGGCCACTGCCCGCTTGACCTGCGAGGCGCCGATGCTCGACGCTGCTGCTCGACACCACGAGGTCCCCGCGCGGCCCGTGCGTACGGGCCGCGCGGCCGGGGGAAGGAGGCACCGACATGGCGGCCGTGCGGCAGCTGGTCGAGGAGCTCCGGCAGGTCGTGGGCAGCGCCAACGTGCTGGACGGCGGCGTCGACCTGCAGCTCTACGGGTACGACGCCTACCTGGAGGAGCGGCGACCGGACGCGGTCGCCTTCGTCCACACCACCGAGGAGGTGACGGGCGTGGTGCGCGCCTGCCACCGCGCGGAGGTCCCCTTCGTGGTGCGCGGCGGCGGCACCAACCTGACCGGCGGGACCGTCCCGATCCGCGGTGGCGTGGTGATCGAGACGATCCGGATGAACCGGATCCTCGAGGTCGACCGGGCCAGCCTCCGCGCCCGGGTCCAGCCGGGCATGTTCAACCTCGAGTTCGGCAACGCCCTGGCCCCGCTGGGCTACCAGTACCTCCCCGACCCGGCCAGCCAGAAGGCGGCCACCCTGGGCGGCAACGTGGGCGAGAACTCGGGCGGTCCCCACTGCTTCAAGTACGGCGTGACGACCAACCACGTCCTCGGCCTGACGGTCGTCCTCCCCGACGGCGACGTCGTGCACCTGGGCGGCAAGGCGCCCGACGCGCCCGGCTACGACCTCACCGGCGCGTTCGTGGGCAGCGAGGGCACGCTGGGGATCTGCACCGAGCTCGTGACGCGCATCGTGCGGCTGCCGGAGGGCGTGAAGACCCTCCTGGCCATCTACGACACCGTCGAGGCGGGCAGCGAGACGGTGTCGGCCATCGTGTCGAGCGGGCTCGTCCCGGCCACGCTGGAGATGATGGACCAGCTGGTGATCCAGGCGGTGGAGCAGTCGATGAAGTGCGGCTTCCCGCTCGACTGCGCGACCGTCCTCATCATCGAGGTGGACGGGCTCCTCGACGACCTCGAGCAGCAGGCCGACGCCATCGCCGCGCTCTGCCGCGCCCACGGCGCACGCGAGGTCCGGGTGGCTCGGGACGAGGCGGAGCGGGCCACCCTGTGGGCCGGCCGGCGCGGCGCCTTCGGCGCGGTGGCGCGCATCACGCCCAGCTACCTGGTCTGCGACGGCACCGTCCCCCGCACGGCCCTGCCCGCGATGCTGCGCAAGGTGGCGGAGGTGGGCCGCCGGTACGACCTGCGGATCCCCAACGTCTTCCACGCGGGCGACGGCAACCTGCACCCGCTCATCCTCTTCGACTGGCGCGACGCGGAGCAGAAGGAGCGGGTGCTGAAGGCGGGGATGGAGATCCTGGCCGCGTGCGTGGAGATGGGCGGCACCATCAGCGGCGAGCACGGGGTGGGGATCGAGAAGATCGACGCCATGCGCCTCGTCTGCTCCGAGGAGGAGATCCGCGCGCAGCTCAAGCTGAAGCGCGCGTTCGACCCGGAGGAGCTCGCCAACCCGGGCAAGGTGTTCCCCCCCGCGCACCCGGTGGCCCATGCAGCCGCCTGACCTGGCGGCCCTGCAGCGCAGGCTCTCCGAGGCGCTCGGGCCCGGGCGGGTGGACGCCGGGCCAGAGGCCGCGCGGTTCGCGGTGGACGGGGTGGCGCCGCGGCTGGTGGTGCGCCCCGGCTCGCAGGAGGGCGTCCGGTCGGCCGTGGCGGCGTGCGCCGCGGCGGGGGCGACCCTGGCCTGCCGGGGCGGCGGCACGTCGGTGGGCACGGGCGACCCGCCCGGGAGGCTCGACGTGGTGCTCCGCCTCGACGGGCTCG
Organism: Myxococcales bacterium; assembly: GCA_021784995.1. The sequence goes on along the minus strand of JAJYHA010000264.1, from coordinate 4,997 downwards.
ACCGCATCGTCGAGCTCGACGCCGCGAACCTCAACGTGACCGCCGAGGCGGGGGTGCGCCTGGGCGACCTCCGGGCCGCCCTGGCGGAGCGGCGCGCGTACCTCCCCCTCGATCCACCCCGGGGCGACCGGCGGACGGTGGGGGGCGTGGTGGCGACGAACGGCAGCGGACCGCGTCGGCTCCTGCACGGGCCGCTGCGCGACTGGTTGCTGGGGCTCCGGGTGGTGCTGCCGACCGGAGAGCCCATCCGCTGCGGCGGCAAGGTGATCAAGAACGTCTCGGGCTACGACCTGAACAAGCTCTTCATCGGGAGCCTGGGGACGCTGGGCGTGGTCACGGAGGCCACCTTCAAGCTGCTGCCCGCCCCCGCCGTGCGGGCCACGGTGGCGGGCGCGTTCGCCGAGGTGGCGCAGGTCGCCGCGGTGGTGACGCGCACGCTCGAGTCGCAGCTCCTGCCCGAGGCGCTGGAGGCCCTCGACGGCCAGGCCCTCCGCGCGCTCGCCCCCCGGCTCGGCCTCCCCCCCGCCGCGTTCGGGCTGGCCGTCTCAGCGGCGGGCAGCCGTGAAACCGTCGAGCGGCAGGTGCGCGACCTGCGCCGCTGGCTCGGCGAGGCGGGCGCGGTGGCGCTGGCGACGCTCGACGAGGCGCAGGGAGAGGCGGCGTGGACCGCCCTCCGCGACGCCGCCGTGGCGCCCGACGCCACCTCCGAGACGCGCCTGGTGGCGAAGATCGCCGTCCCCATCGCGCGCACCCTGGAGCTCTTCTCGGCGGCCGAGGAGATGGCGCGGCGCCGGGGCTGGCGCGGCGCCGTCACGGCGCACGCGGGGAGCGGGATCGTGCGGGCGGGCTTCGAGGTCGGCCCGTCCGCGCTCGACGCCGTGCAGGGCGGGCTGGAGGAGCTGCGCGCCCGGGCCGAGGGCGTCGAGGGCAGCCTCGTCCTGGAGGCGGCACCGGTGGCCGTCAAGCGCTCCCTGGGCGCGTGGGGCGCGCCGGGCGACGCCTTCCAGGTGATGCGCAGGGTGAAGGCCGAGTTCGACCCTCGTGGCACGATGAGCCCGGGGCGCTTCCTCGGCGGGATCTGAGGAGACCGCGATGGCCATCCCCGAGCTGGTGCCGCTGCAGGACGAGATCGCGAAGTGCAACCGGTGCGGCTTCTGCCAGGCCGGCTGCCCGGTGTTCCGCGTGACCGGGGAGGAGCACTCGCTCTCGCGCGGCCGCCTCGCCGTCGCGCGCGGGCTGATGCTCGGCAAGCTCGACCTGACGCCGGCGGTGGTCGAGGCGCTCGACGACTGCCTGCTCTGCCGCGGCTGCACCGCGCACTGCTTCCCCGGGCTCCGGACGGACGAGATCGTGACGGCCGTGCGCCACGCCTACCTGCGGCGCCACGGCCAGCCGCGGCTGCAGCGGGTCCTCTTCCGGCGCGTGCTGGCGGACAGCAAGCGGCTGGAGTGGGCGGGCCGGATGGCGGTCTGGGCCAAGCGGAGCGGGCTGGCGGCCGTCGCGGAGCGCACGGGACTCGTGAAGCTGGCCGCCCCGCGGGTGGAGGGCCTCAACGACGTCGTGACGCGGGCCCCGCGGCGCGTCTTCCGCCGCGGCGAGCGGGCCGTGGGGGCTGACCCGACCCGGGCGCGGTACCGCGTCGGCTACTTCGTCTCCTGCGGCCTAAGCTTCCAGTTCCCCGAGGTGGCCGAGGCCACGCTGCGGGTCCTGGGCCGCGCCGGCGCGGCGATCACGATCCTCGACAACACCTGCTGCGGGCGGCCGGCGGCCTCGTACGGCGATCTCGACGCGGCCCGCGACATCGCCCGGCGCAACGTCGACCGGCTCGCCCCGGCGCTGGCCCTGGACGCGATCGTCTCGGAGTGCGGCAGCTGCAGCTCCCAGCTCAAGGAGTACGGGAGGCTCCTCTCGGGCGATCCCGCCTACGCGGAGCGCGCCGCCGCGCTGAGCGCGCGCGCGCGGAGCTTCAGCGAGCTCCTGGTGGCCGCCGGGCCGCCCGAGCTGCGCCGCGAGGTCGACGCGACCGTCACCTACCACGACCCCTGCCACCTCTCGAACCGCTTCGCACGCGTCACGACCCAGCCCCGCGCGCTGCTCCGGGCCGTCCCGGGCCTGCGCTACCGGGAGCTGCCCGAGGCCGACTGGTGCTGCGGGGGCGCCGGCAGCTACACCTTCCTGCACCACCGGGAGGCCACGGGCGTGCTCGACCGCAAGATGGCGAACGTGGAGCGGACCGGCGCCCAGGTGCTCGCGACGGAGTGCCCGTCCTGCATGCTGCACCTCGGATACGGCGCGCGCCGCAAGGGCCTGCCCGTCACGGTCCAGCACCTGAGCCAGCTGCTCGATCGGGCCACCTCCGACGCGAGCGCGTAGACGCGGACCCGCGGCACGTCCCGGCGCGCCCGCCCGGATCAGGCCGGCTCGTCACCGTCCGGCGACGGCCACGCCGCCACCACCGGCGGGTCGCCCTGCTCGGGCAGGCGTCCGCCGCCCCTGGCGTCGCGGTGGCGGTCGGGACGCACCGCCGGCGCGTCCCGGCGGCGGTTGAACTCGTTGGGCGCGAGCACGTGGGCGATGTGGTCCACCACGGCGATCCCGTGCTGCGTGAGCCGGCGCACCTGCGCCGGGTCGCTGGTGACGAGCCGGATCGAGCGCACCTCCAGGCTCCGGAGCATGTGCGCCGCCAGCGCGTGGTCGCGCTCGTCGTCGCGAAAGCGGAGGGCCGGGCCAGGCTCCGCGGTGACGAGCCCCCGATCCTGCAGATCGTAGGCTCGGAGCCTGTCGACGAGCCCGGTGTCGCTCCCCGCCTGCCGCAGGTAGAGCAGCAGCCCGCGATCGTGGCGACGGACGGCCGCCAGGCCCTCCACCAGCTGGTCGCGGCAGTCGCAGCGCAGCGATCCCATCACGTCGCCCGTGAGGCACTCGGAGTGGATCCGGACCGGGACCTCCTCGGCACCGGCCACCTCGCCGTGCACCATGGCCACGTGCTCCTTCCCATCGCGGGCGTCCCGGAAGGCCACGATCCGGAAGTGGCCGAAGCGCGTGGGCAGCTCGGCCACGGCCACGAGCTTCACGCACACGCGGGCGGCGCCGAAGCCGTCGCACGCGTGGTCGCGGTCGCTCGCGACGAGGCGGCGCAGGGGGTCGTCAGCCATGGCGAGGCTCCTGGAGGAGGTGCTCTGCGAGGGCCCGCCCCGCTCGCCGAGCGGGGCGGTGAAACGAAGAGGCGCCGGGCGCGGCCGCGAGAGCGGTCCACGGCCCGGCGCCGGGTGCCCGGCAGCCGCCGGGCCAGGGATCACCACTCCTGCTTCTGCTTCTCGATGAGCTGCTTGAAGTAGAGGTCGGGGTTGGTGAGCTTCTTCGTCTCGGCCTCCGAGTAGCCGAGCGCCTGGAAGTTGAGCACGCCGTTGGCGCCGTGGCAGTTGATGCAGTTGAGCGCCCTGGCGCGCGTCACGAGGTGGTTGCTCCCGAAGTAGACGGTCTGCCAGCCGGGCACGGCGTTCTTCGCGACGGCCGCGGGGTCCTTCATGCCGAGCGTGCGGGCCGCCGACTCGACGCCCGCACGAGCGTCGCCGGTCGCCATCGGCGGCGCGAAGTCCATGGAGAGCAGCTTGCCGTTGGCACGATCGTAGAACGCCTTCCCCATGTAGATCTTGAAGGGGTAGATCTTGCTCTTCCCGTCCTTGCGGCTGCCCTTCGGGCCGATGAAGTGCGGCTCGTTGCGGACGGTCTGGTTGTACCAGGCGTAGACCGGGACCGTCTCGTTGGCCTCCTTCTTGAGCGTGGTCGGCTCGTAGAACTTGTCCTCCTGCTGCTCCCAGATCGTGAAGTCCTTGGCCACCGCACCCCCGGTGCGCGGGATGTGGCAGGTCTGGCACGCCACCTTCGCCACGTGGCGGTTGTAGTCGGGGCTCTTGTGCGGCTTGTCGCCGTGGCACTCGAGGCAGGAGAGCCGAACGCCGTCGTTGGCCCAGTTGTTCGGGTCGAAGCCGGTGGGGATGCGGTGCTCCTTGGCCTGGTGGCAGTCCACGCAGGTCATGCCCTTCGCGGCGTGGACGTCGGTGTCCTTGTTGAAGGAGAAGCCGCGCTTGATGAGCACGCCGCCGCCCGCCGCCTCGTGGCAGGTCATGCAGTTCTTCACGGTCGGCTTGCCGATGGAGAGGGCCGCCTTCGTGCTCCGGTCCTGACCCATCACCACCCGCCCCTGCTCGTCGCGGTAGGGCTTGCGCTGGCGGAAGTCGTAGTCGGTGGAGTGGCACACGAGGCAGTCCACCGCCGCCTCCGCCGCGGGGCCGGCGCTGCCGACGTCGCTGATGTGGTTGCCGGGGTGGCAGGTGTTGCAGCCCGTGAACTTGGACTTGCCCGCGGAGTTCCGGGGGATCTCCTTCAGGTTGTTCACGATGTCGTTACCGTTGCACATCGTGTAGATGCGGTTCTTCATGCCGTACTCGACCTTGGGGTCGAGGCCTTCCACGTTCGTCACCTTGGATGCGTGCTTCCAGTGGACGGAGCCGAGGAACTCCTTGGCCTTGCCGGGGTGGCATTCCTCGCAGGTGGCCGGACCCTTGTAGCCATCCTTCTCGATCTGGGCCCGACCTGGATGCTCTCCTGCCCACGCGCCGGAGGCCCAGAGCAGGGCGACCAGCGTCGAGGCGATCGTCGACGAACCTTTCATGTTCTGCTTTCCTTCGCGGGGGGGGGGTAGGTACGGCGCCGGACGACGGCCTCAGCAACCGGCCGTCTTCCGGAAGTAGCTGCTGACGTTCTTCCCGTCCTTCACCTCGTACTTGCACCGGATCTCGTCGCCTTCCTGGATCCGGTGGTCCTTGAACTTGTCGAGGGTCAGGTCGTCGTTGATGGTGATGTCGACGGTGCTCTCGCTCTTGTTGTCCTTCAGCGTCGCGACGGCGGTCTTGGCGTCCTTGCCGGCGATCTCGATGTGGGTGATGACGCCGACCATCTTCACCTCGTCGGCCAGGGCGACCCCGCCGACCATC
>JAJYHA010000364.1 GCA_021784995.1 Myxococcales bacterium | reverse complement strand
GCCGGAGTATATAGGGTGCGAGCCCCCATGGACCTCTTCGACCACGCCGCCGACCGGGACGAGGCCGGCAAGCCGCTGGCGGAGAGGATGCGCCCGCGCCGCCTGGAGGACTTCGTGGGGCAGGAGCACGTGCTGGGGCCGGGGCGAGCCCTGCGCAGGGCCATCGAGGCGGACCAGGTGCCCTCGCTCGTGCTGTGGGGCCCACCCGGCACCGGCAAGACCACCCTGGCGCGCATCGTGGCGGAGCGCACGGGCGCCGTCTTCGTCCCCTTCAGCGCGGTGCTGGGCGGGGTGAAGGAGATCCGCGAGGTGGTGCAGGGGGCCCGGGAGCGCCGCCGGATGGTGCGCCAGCGGACGATCCTCTTCGTGGACGAGATCCACCGCTTCACGCGCGCGCAGCAGGACGCCTTCCTCCCGCACGTCGAGTCGGGCGTCCTCACGCTGATCGGCGCCACCACCGAGAACCCCTCCTTCGAGATCAACGCCGCCCTGCTCTCCCGCTGCCGCGTGGTCACGCTCCATCCGCTCGCCGACGAGGCGGTGGCCGCGCTCGTCGATCGCGCCGCCGCGTCGCCGGCCGGGCTGGGTGGCGACCTGACCGTGGCCCCCGGGGCGCGCGAGCTCCTCGCGCGCCAGGCCTTCGGCGACGCCCGGCGCGCGCTGAACGCCCTCGAGGTGGCGGCCGCCGCCGTCCGCCTGGCCGGGCGCCGCGTCGTGGAGGTGCCCGACGCGGAGGAGGCGCTGCAGCACCGGCCCCTGCTCTACGACAAGGCGGGCGAGGAGCACCACGACGTCGTCTCCGCCTTCATCAAGTCGATGCGGGGCAGCGACCCCGACGCCGCGGTCTACTACCTGGCGCGGATGCTCGAGGCCGGCGAGGAGCCGCGCTTCGTGCTGCGCCGGATGGTGATCTTCGCCAGCGAGGACGTCGGCAACGCCGATCCGGGCGCGCTCGCCGTCGCCGTCGACGCGCTCCACGCGGTCGAGCTGGTGGGGATGCCCGAGGGCGTGCTGCCGATGAGCCAGGCCGCCATCTACCTGGCGCTCGCGCCCAAGGCCAACACGGCGCTCACCGCCTACGCGGCGGCGCGCCGCCTGGTGCAGGAGCGCGGGGCGCTCCCCGTGCCGCTCGCGCTCCGCAACGCGCCCACGCGGCTCATGGAGTCCCTGGGCTACGGGGCCGGGTACCGCTACCCCCACGACTTCGAGGGGCACCACGTGCCGGCGCCGTACCTGCCCGACGCCCTGCGCGGCGAGCGCATCGTGGCGCCCTCCACCAGCGGGCGCGAGCGGGAGCTGGGCGAGCGGCTGGCGCGGCTGCGCCGCGCGGTGGAGGAGGCACGGGGGGCGGGACCGCCGCCCCCGTCCGGGAGGGAACGCGCGTGATCCTCTACCTGCACGGCTTCGCCTCGGGCCCCGGCTCGGCCAAGGGGCGCGCGCTGGCGGAGCGCTTCGCGGCGGCCGGCGTCCCGTTCGAGCGCGCCGACCTGACGCCCGGCGAGGAGGGCTTCGAGCGCTCCACGCCGGTCACGATGCTGGAGGAGGCGCAGCGGCAGGTGGCGCTCCACCGCCCGCGCTTCCTGATGGGGAGCTCGCTCGGCGGCTACCTGGCGGCGCTGGTGGCGTCGCGCGACCCCTCCGTCGAGCGCGTCGTGCTGCTCGCGCCCGCCTTCCGCCTCCGCGAGCGCTGGCGCGCGCGGCTCTCGCCGGAGGAGGAGCGCCGGTGGCGGAGCGAGGGGCTCCTCGTCCACCACCACGCCACGGGGCGGCCCCGCCGCATCGGGTGGCGCTTCCTGGAGGACGCCGGCACGCTGCCGCCCTACCCGGCCGTCGGCGTCCCCACGCTCTGCCTCGCGGGACGGCGAGACGACCTGGTGCCGCTTGCGGACGTGGAGGAGTTCGTGGCGCGCACCCCCACCGCCCGGCTGGTGGTGCTCGAGGACGGCCACGAGCTGCTGGCCTCGGTGGAGCGGATCTTCTCCGAGGCGCGCGCCTTCCTGGGCGTGTAGCCCGGCCGGCGGCGCCGTCAGGACGCCTCGGCCCGCCTCGTCTCCGGGAGCTCCGCGTCGTCCGGCTCGACGTCCTCCCGGTACTTCCGCAGCACGCGCTTGAAGTTCGACCGGTCCATGCCGGCCTTGCGGGCGGCCGCCGAGATGTTGCTGTCGCAGGCGCGCATCAAGGCGTCCACGTACCCCTTCTCGAACCGCCGCAGCGCCTGCTCCTTCGCGTTGGCGTAGCTCATCGTGAGCCAGAGCGCCTCCTCGTTGCCGGCCGGCACCTCCCGGATCAGGGGCGCGGTGCGGCCGGTGACCGAGGGGGGCAGATCGACCGGGGTGATGCTGTCCCCGCGGCACAGCACGACCGCGCGCTCCACGGCGTTCTCGAGCTCGCGCACGTTGCCCGGCCAGCGGTAGCCGCACAGCAGCTCGATCGCCTCCGGGGTGAGCGTCTTCACTCGCTTCCCGAGGCGGTCCGCGTACCGGCGCAGGAAGTGGTGCGCCAGCAGCGGCACGTCCTCGATGCGCTCGCGCAGCGGCGGGAGGGGGACGGCGATCACGTTGAGCCGGTAGAACAGATCCTCGCGGAACCTCCCCGCCTTGACGAGCCGGGGGAGATCACGGTGCGTCGCCGCGATGACCCGCACGTCCACCCGGATCGACTCCGCCGAGCCGACCCGCTTCAGCTCGCCCTCCTGCAGCACGCGCAGCAGCCGCACCTGGGTGGCGGGCGGGATGTCGCCGATCTCGTCGAGGAAGATGGTCCCGCCGTCGGCCGCGTCGAAGAGGCCCTTCTGGTCGCGCTGCGCCCCGGTGAACGCCCCCTTGACGTGCCCGAACAGCTCCGACTCGAGCAGCGTCTCCGTGAGCGCGCCGCAGTTCAGGGCCACGAAGGGCATGGCGCGCCGCGGGCTCTTGGCGTGGAGCGCGCGCGCCACCAGCTCCTTGCCGGTGCCGCTCTCTCCCTGGACCAGGACGGTGGCGGCGCTGTAGGCGACCGCGTCCACCATCCGCAGCACCTCGCGGACGGCCGGGGAGTTGCCGACCAGCCCCTCGAAGCCGCCGCCGGCCTCGCGCTCCCGCAGCGCGATCTCCAGCTGCCGGTTGCGGTCGAAGAGGCGCTTCCGCTCGACGGCCTTCGCGACCACCCTCGCCACCAGCTCCACGTCCTCGAACGGCTTGGTCAGGTAGTCGTAGGCGCCCGCCCGGACGGCGGCGAGCGCCGTCTCGACGGTGGCGTGCCCGGTCATCATGACCACCTCGACCTCGGGCCGCCGGTGCTTCACCGCCGTCAGGAGCTCGATCCCCGACAGATCGGGCATCTTCACGTCGAGCAGCGCGACGTCGAAGTCCTCCTGCGCCAGCCGCTGGGTGGCCACGATGGGGGAGTCGAGCGCCGTGACGGCGTGGCCGCGGCGGGTGAGCAGCGCCTCGAGCGCCTTGAGCAGGACGGGCTCGTCGTCGACGACGAGGACGCGCGCGGGCTGGGTGGCGTTGGTGTCCATGGTTCCCTCTCAGGTGAGCGGCGCGGCGGTGGGGAGCTCGACCACGAAGGCCGCGCCTCCCTCCGGCGCCGGCGCGTGGCGGATCGTCCCCCCGTGCTCCTCGACGATGCGGTAGCAGATGGAGAGCCCGAGGCCGGTGCCCTGGCCCTCGGGCTTGGTGGTGAAGAAGGGCTCGAAGACGCGCCCGGCGACCTCGCGCGGGATGCCGGGTCCGTCGTCGCTCACGGTCAGGTGGACGCGCCCCGGCCCGGACGCTCCCGTCGCGATCGCGATGCGGCCGTCGTAGCCGATCGCCTGCAGCGCGTTGACGAGCAGGTTCACGACCACCTGCTGCATCATGTTGGCGTTGCCGGTGGCCGGCGCCGGTTGCAGGGCGCGCACGATCCGCACCCGCTCGCTCTTCACCTGCGGCTCGAGCAGGAAGAGCGCCTCCTCGGCCACGCGCGCCAGGTCGAGCGGTCCGCGCTCCTCCTGCCGGGGGCGGCGGGAGAAGCGCAGGAGCGACTCCACGATGCGCTTGGCGCGCACCGCCGCGTCCTCGATGAGCCGCAGGGACTCGCGATCGCTCTCGGAGCGCTCGTCCTGGCTCATGAGCTGGGCGAAGGCGAGGATGCCCCCCAGGGGGTTGTTGATCTCGTGCGCCACGCCGCCCGCGAGCTGGCCGACCGCCGCCATCTTCTCGGCGTGCACCATGCGGCGCGTGACCTCGCGGTCGTCCGTGACGTCCTTCCACACCGCGACGCTGCCCTGCTCTGCTAACGGGAAGCTGCGGA
>JAJYHA010000127.1 GCA_021784995.1 Myxococcales bacterium | reverse complement strand
GGACGCCAGATCGTGGCCGACGGCACCGCGCGCATGATCCACCTCGACGGCGCCAACCTGCAGCTCGCGTTGCCGGGCGGGTTCGGGCTCTCCGGCTACGCGGGCACCCCGGTGCAGCCGCGCTTCGAGGCGCGCGGCGGACCGATGACGGTGGGGAACACCGAGGCGACCTTCGCCAGCGGCGGCCGCGCCTCCTGGCGTTACCCGGGGCTGCTGGAGGTGGGCGCGTCCGTGGCCTTCGCCACCGACCACGGCGACCCGAGCCGGCAGGAGGTCGGGGCGGACTTCCGCCTGACCCCGCACGAGATGATCTCCCTGGTCGGCTCCGGCTGGTGGAGCCTCTACGAGGACCGGATGGGCGAGGGCTCGATCGCCGCCGTGCTCACGCCGGTCCGCCACCTCGAGGTCTCGCTCGACTACCGCCACGTCGAGCCCGACCTCTTCCTCCCCCGCAACTCCATCCTCTCGGTCTTCGCGGCCGACAAGCGGGACGACGTGGGCGGGTCGGTGCACTGGGCCGTCCAGAAGGATCTCGCGCTCGACGTGGACTACCACGCGCTCTTCGAGCCGGCGGGCGACGGGAACTGGGCCCGGGCCAAGGGCACCTACCACCCGGGTGGCCCGAGCAACACGCTCGGCGCGGAGGCCTCCTGGCTGGACGAGCCGGACAACGGCTACGTGCTGACCCGGCTCTTCGGGGCGACGACGCTGGCGGCGCTGACGGGGACGCTCGACCTCTACGGCTACTTCTTCCGGAACGCGATCAACGGGCAGGACCGGGCGCTCACGGCCACGGCGACCATCGGGTACGAGATCATGCACGGCTGGCGCGCGCTGATCGCGGGCACGGCGGGGACGACCGCGTACCTCAGCAGCCAGTTCGACCTCATGGTCAAGCTGGTCTACGACCAGACGTACAGCCTGCGCGAGGTGCGCTGATGAAGACCTCCCGGTTCCTGCTCGTGACCCTCCTCGCGAGCGGGCTGCTCGCGGCGTGCAAGGGCGCGCACCCCGTCCCCAAGAAGACCGCCGAGGCGCCGCGCACCACGACCTTCCCCCACTCGCGCCACGACGGGCTCGACTGCACCGAGTGCCACGCCGACATGCTCAAGGCGACCCGGCTTGGCCAGGTGCCGCTCCCCACCGGCGCCAAGTGCGAGGAGTGCCACGACGCGAAGGCTCCCGACGCGCCCGGGCTGGCGATCCGCGGGCTGCGGCCGGTGGAGTCGCACACCTACCAGATCACGTTCGACCACGCGGCGCACGTCGCCCGCATCCAGGCCAAGCCGCCCTGTGGCGCCTGCCACCAGCCGAGCTCGCTCCCGGAGCCCGGCCTGGCGCGCGACTGGTCCCCGCCCATGAAGGCCTGCACCGCCTGCCACCACCACGAGGTGGAGGTGTCGAACGCGCGCTGCCAGCCCTGCCACGTGAGCCTGCGCCGCTTCTCCCTCAAGCCCATCGAGTCGCTGGCGGGCTTCTCGCACCAGGGAGACTTCGTCCGGACGCACCGCGACCTGGCCAAGGGCTCGGCCGCCACCTGCGCGCAGTGCCACGACCAGACCTTCTGCGCCAGCTGCCACGCCACCGCCACCAACCCCGTCCGCGCGGAGATCCGCTTCCCGGAGAAGGTGGAGTCGAACTACATCCACCGCAGCGACTACGTCTCGCGCCACATGATCGAGGCGTCGGCCGATCCCGCGAGCTGCCGCAAGTGCCACGGGAGCTTCTTCTGCGAGAGCTGCCACCGGGAGCAGGGCGTGGCGGGCTCGATCTCGAGCAACCCGCGCAACCCGCATCCCGCCGGCTGGACGGCGCGCGACGCGCACGGGCGCGCCGCGCGGGAGAACATCGTGGCCTGCGCCGCCTGCCACGACCAGGGCGCGGCCTCGGTGTGCGTCTCCTGCCACCGCGTGGGCGGCATCGGTGGCAGCCCGCACCCGCCCGGCTACGCCGCGCAGCACAGCCGCAACGACATCCGGAGCAACGCCATGTGCCGGGTGTGCCACACGACCGGGTAGCGAGGCGCGGGCCGGCCTCCCGGACGGCCGCGGCCGTCCCCGCGCGGTGCGCCGCGGGGGAGGCGGCCGTCGGGCCGGCCCCGGCCGTCAGCGGCCGAGCACGGCGAGCAGCTGGTCCCAGATGCCGCCGAAGGCGCCGTTCGACATCGCGACCACGACGTCGCCCGGCCGCGCGCTGCGCGCCACCGCGTGCACCATCTCCTCCGTCGTGGCGCAGGCGTGCGCCGGCGGTCCGGAGGCCGAGAGCTCGCGCACCAGGCGATCCACGTCGAGCCGCTCCTCCTCGGGCACGCGGTCGGTCGGCGCCGGCCGGAGGATGAAGACCTCCGCCGCGCCGGGCCAGGCGGTCACGTACTCCCGCTGGTGCAGCCTGCGCCGGCTGGTGTTCGAGCGCGGCTCGAAGCAGGCCAGGATCCGTCCCCGCGGGAAGGTGCCCCGGATCGCCTGCAGCGTCTTCGCGACGGCGGTCGGGTGGTGGGCGAAGTCGTCGATCACCGTCACCCCGCCCGCCACGCCGCGCACCTCCTGGCGCCGCTTGACGCCCCGGAAGGCCGCGAACCCGGTGGCGATCTCCTCGGGCGCCAGGCCCAGCCGCGTGGCGGCCGCGGCCACCCCCAGCGCGTTCTCGACGTTGTGGGCACCGCCCACCGCCAGCCGCGCCCGCACCAGCACACGGCCGCGCCGCACCAGGTCGAAGTGCGCGCCGTCCGGCGCCAGCTCGAGGCCCCGGGCCTCCCAGTCGGCGCGCGCGCCGACCGCGTAGGTCTCCACCTCGCACCGGGCGCGGGCGGCGATCCGGAGCACGCTCTCGTAGCCGGCGCAGGCGGCGAGGAACCCATCGGCGGGGAGGATCCCGACGAAGCGCTCGAAGGCGCTCTCGTAGTGCGCCTCGTCGCGGTAGATGTCGGCGTGGTCGAGCTCGCAGCTGGTGAAGACCGCCGTGCGGGGGTGGTAGTGGAGGAACTTCGGCCCCTTGTCGAAGTAGGCGGTGTCGTACTCGTCGCCCTCGACCACGAAGTGCGGGCCCTGGCCCAGGCGGAAGTTCGACTCGAAGTCGCGCGTCACGCCGCCCACGAGGAAGGAGGGATCGCGCCCGGCCTGGTGGAGCAGCGCCCCCATGAGCGCGGTGGTGGTGGTCTTGCCGTGGGTGCCGACCACCACCACCCCGTGCCGCGGGGCGAGGAAGAGGTCGCCCAGCGCCTGCGGGAAGGAGACGTGGGGGAGGCGGCGCTCCCGCACGGCGGTGGCCTCGGGGTTCGCGCTACGCACGACGTTCCCGACCACCACCAGGTCCGGCCGCGCCCGGTCGAGGTTCTCGGGCCGGTAGGGGGTCATCACCTCGATGCCCCACCGCGCGAGCTGGGTGGACATGGGGGGATAGACGTTCTCGTCGGAGCCCGTCACCCGGTAGCCCGCCGCCTGCAGCATCCCGGCGAACGACCCCATGCCCGTGCCCGCCACGCCGATGAGATGGATGCGCTCGACGCCTCGATAGTCCATCACCGGCCCACCCTCCCGCAGGAGCGCCTCTCATAACCCGGCCCGGCCCGCGCGCGAAGCCCGGCCCGCGCGCCCCGCCCCTCACGGCGGAGGCGTGCCCGCGCCCCCGCTCACCCGAGGGCCTCCGCCACGGCGTCGTGGAACCGCGCCCGCCAGGCCTGGATGCGCGCCCGGTCGCTCCCGGCCGGGTGGACGTGGTTGGAGAGCAGGACGCAGGCGACCCCCCGGTCGAGGTCGATCCAGAGCGACGTCCCGGTGAAGCCGAGGTGCCCCACCGCGCCGCGGGGCCCGCGGCCCAGCCGCGTCCCGAGCGCCGACCCGGCCGGCGACGGCGTGTCCCACCCGAGCGCCCGTCCGCTGCCCGGCGTCCGGTCACGGGCGAGGAACGCCTCCGCCACCTCGGCCGCGAGCCATCCGGAGCGGCCGGCGAGGGCGTCGAGCCAGGCCTGCGCGAAGCGGCCCACGTCGTCCGCGGTCGCGAAGAGGCCCGCGTGCCCCGCCACGCCGCCCATCATCCAGGCGTTGTCGTCGTCCACCCGCCCGCAGAGCACCTCGCCCCGCGCGGCGCGCGTGGCCACGAAGGACCGGCCGGCGCTCCGGGCGGCCGCGCGCTCCGGGTCGAGCCCGGAGAGGAAGACGGTGTCGGCCAGCCCCAGCGGCCGGAGCACCTCCGCCTCGATCACCGCGTCGAGCGGCACGCCGGCGACGCGCTCGAGGAGGATGCCGAGCGCGATGAAGCCCAGGTCGCTGTAGAGGGCGCG
>JAJYHA010000202.1 GCA_021784995.1 Myxococcales bacterium | reverse complement strand
GCGGCCGCGAGCAGCGCGGCGGGGTAGGCCGGGGCCAGCCAGTTCCCCTTCACCCACAGCACCGGCGAGACGGCGGCGAAGAGCGCCAGCGGCGGGAGGGAGAAGAGCGCGCAGACGCGCCAGGAGGGCTCGCGCCAGCGCCGTGCCGCGGCCACCGCGGCGGCGCAGGCGGCCACCCAGAGCAGGGGCGTCAGCGCCAGCGCCTGGAGGCCGGCGAAGCGCGCCACGCGCAGCGCCGAGGGGCGCCCGGCGCCGCTCGCCCGGTCCGCGAGCTGGAAGCCGAAGCTGGCCCAGCCGTGGGCGGCGTTCCAGAGGAGGACGGGGGCGAAGATCGCCGTCGCCGCCGCCAGCCCGAGCCACGGCCAGGGGCCGCGCAGCAGGCGCCGCCCGCGCGGATCGAGGAGGAGGGCGGCCAGGATCTGCGGCGCCAGGAGCCAGCCGGTGTACTTCCCCAGCGTCGCGAACCCCACCGCCGCCCCTGCGGCGAGCAGCCAGGCGCCGCGCGCCTCGTCCAGCGCACGCACGGTGAAGTAGAGCGCCGCGGCCCATCCGGCCAGGAGGGGCCCGTCGGGCGTGATGACGGTGGCGCCGACGGCGAAGAGCGGCGCCAGCAGGGTGGCCACGGTGGCGTGGAGCGCGGTGCGGTCGTCGAAGAGGCGGCGGCCGGCCAGGAAGAAGAAGAGCGCGAAGAGGGCGGCGTGGACGGTGGCGGCGAGCCGGACGGCGCGCTCCCCGTCGCCGAGCAGGGTGGTGGTGGCGCGGATGGTCCAGGCCGCCAGCGGCGGGTGGTCGAAGTAGGAGGGCGCCAGGTGGCGCGCGTACTGCCAGTAGTAGGCCTCCTGCGGCGAGAGCGGCACGGCGCCCGCCAGGGCCAGGTGCAGCGCGAGCGACGCGCCGACGAGGAGCAGCGCGAGCCGGGCGGGGGCGGCGCGGAGCATCAGATGCGCCGCGCCGTCTGGTGCAGCTCGAGGACGATCTCGCCTTCCTTGAAGAAGCGCACCGTGCCGGTGGTCTGGGAGACGGTCACCGCCACCGCGCGGGTCTCGCGCGTGACCGCGGCCGCCGCCGTGTGGCGCGCGCCGAGCCCCATGGGGACCTTCACGTCCTTGGAGACGACCTGCAGGTAGCGCCCGGCCGAGAGCACCACGCCGTCCTCGCGGATCACGAAGGCGCCGTCGAGGACGGCGAAGGTCTTGATCGCGTCGCGGATGGGCGGGTCGAGGCAGTTGCGCTCGGCCTCGCTGATCCCGGCGAAGGGGTTGAGGGTGAGCTGGCGGCTCTTCTCCATCACCGCCGTCGCGTCGCCCACCACCAGGATGGTGCCCGTCGGGTGTCCCTCGTACCCCTCGGCCCCGATCTCCATCGCCGCGTGGAGCAGCGCCTCCACCACCTGCGAGCTGAACTCGGGCCCGAGGTCGAGCGAGTCGACGCGGACCGGCTCGTCGTCCTCGTCGCCCAGCCGCACGCGGACCAGGGTGTCGAGGCCGCGGTCCTCGCCGTGGCCGGCCAGGGCGAGGATGGTGTCGCCGTCGCGCACCATCGCCTCCGACTGGCAGGCCACCAGGGCCACCTTGATCTTCTCCACCCGCGAGTAGTCGTAGGGCGGGATGACCACCGCCTGGTACCGCCGCGCCACGAGCTGCTGGGCGAGCGCCTCCTGGGTCACCGCGTAGACGAGCTTCCGCTTGATGGGGCGGCCGCGGAGCTCGGTCGGCGCCAGGGGGACGTCGCTCACGACGAGCAGCCGGTCGACCTCCCTGCGCGCCGCCAGCGCGAGCGCGGCCCGCACGAACTCGCGGTCGAAGCGGCCCTCGGGCATGGGCGCGGATCATGCGGTCACCCGCGCCGTCAAGTAAAGGAAAGTCGCATGCCTGCGTCGCCTCGCTCCCTTGACACGGGGGGAGGCCCCGCCTTAACTTGCCGGTCCTTTCGAGCGGCCCCCCGCCGGGCACGAGGGTAACGCCTTGAACAAGAAGGATCTCAAGCGGTTCAAGACGATGCTGGAGGAGTCGAAGCGACAGCTCCTCGTCTCGGCCAAGAAGACGCTCACGGAGGAGTCGAGCTTCGACACCGACGACCTCCCCGACGAGATCGACCTGGCCTCGAGCGAGTACACGCAGTCGATGATCTTCCGGCTGCGCGACCGCGAGAAGTTCCTCCTCGCCAAGATCGACAAGGCGCTGGCGCGCATCGAGAACGGCACCTTCGGGATCTGCGAGAAGTGCGAGGAGGAGATCTCGATGAAGCGCCTCGACGCGCGGCCGGTCACCACGCTCTGCATCCGTTGCAAGGAGGAGCAGGAGCAGAAGGAGAAGTCCTTCGGGTAGGCGGCGTGGAGGCGCTCCCCGGCCCATACCGGGAGTTCTGGCAGGCCGCGCGGGCGGTCCTGCCGGCGGGCGCCATGGCGTGCGATCCCGTCCGGACGCTGGCCTGGGGCACGGACGCCAGCTTCTACCGCCTGGTCCCCCGGATCGTGGTCAAGGTCCGCGCCGAGGAGGAGGTGGTCCGTCTCCTCGCGCTGGCCGCGCGGCTGAAGCTCCCGGTCACCTTCCGGGCCGCCGGGACCAGCCTCTCGGGGCAGTCGGTGACCGACTCGATCCTGATCGTCCTGGCGGGCGGCTGGACCCGCCGCGAGGTGCGGGACGGCGGGGCCCGGATCGTCCTGGAGCCGGGGGTCATCGGCGCCGAGGCGAACGCGGCGCTCCTCCCGTACGGCCGCAAGATCGGTCCCGATCCCGCCTCCATCGGCGCCGCCATGATCGGCGGCATCGTCGCCAACAACTCCTCCGGGATGTGCTGCGGCACCGCCCAGAACAGCTACCGGACGCTGGCGGCGCTGAAGCTGGTGCTGGCGGACGGGACGCGGCTCGACACCGGCGACCCGGCCTCGCGCGCGCGCTTCGCCGCCGCCCGGCCCGACGTGGTGGAGGGGCTGGCCGCCCTGCGCGACGCCGTCGCCGCCGACGCGCCGCTGGCCCGTCGGATCCGCGAGAAGTACCGCATCAAGAACACCACCGGGTACGGGCTCAACGCCCTCGTGGACTTCCAGGAGCCGATCGACATCCTGGCGCACCTGGTCGTCGGCTCGGAGGGGACGCTCGCCTTCATCTCGGAGGTGACCTTCGACACGGTCGAGGAGCACGCGCACCGCGCCAGCGCGCTGGTGCTCTTCCCGGGCGTGGAGGAGGCGGCGCTCGCCACGCAGCGCCTCGAGGGCGGCCCGGTCGCGGCGGCCGAGCTGATGGACCGGCCCTCGCTCCGCTCCGTGGAGGCGAAGCCGGGGATGCCGCCCGTGCTGGCCACGCTGGGCCCCGACGCCTGCGCCCTCCTGGTCGAGGTCCGGGCGCGCTCGGCGGCGGAGCTGGCGGAGCGGGCGGGCGCGGTGACGGCCCTGCTGGAGGGCCTCCCCACGCTGCAACCGGTCGCCTTCACCTCCGCGAAGGCCGAGTTCGAGCGGCTGTGGGACGTCCGGCGCGGGGTCTTCCCCTCGGTCGGCGCGGCGCGGCGCATCGGCACCACGGTGGTGATCGAGGACGTGGCGTTCCCCATCCAGCGGCTCGCCGAGGGCACCGTCGCGCTGCAGGAGCTGATGCGCCGCCACGGCTACCACGAGGGCGTGCTGTTCGGCCACGCGCTCGACGGCAACCTGCACTTCGTCTTCACGCAGGGGTTCGAGGATCCGCGCGAGGTGGAGCGGTACGCGCGCTTCATGGACGAGGTGGCGGAGATGGTGGTCCGCCGCTTCGACGGGTCGCTCAAGGGCGAGCACGGCACCGGCCGGAACATGGCCCCCTTCGTGGCCCTCGAGTGGGGAGAGCGGGCCTACGCGCTCATGAGGCGGGTCAAGGCGCTGCTCGATCCGCAGGGCCTCCTCAACCCGGGCGTGATCCTCAACGACGATCCGCGGGCGCACCTCCGGGACCTGAAGCTCCTGCCGCGCGCGCACGACCTCGTCGACCGCTGCACCGAGTGCGGTTTCTGCGAGCCGCGCTGCCCGTCGCGCAACCTGACGCTCACGCCCCGCCAGCGCATCGTCACGCGGCGCGAGATCGCGCGCCTCCGCGCCGGCGGCGGCGATCCCGAGCGCCTGGAGCGGTTCGAGGCGGCCTGGACCTACCTGGGCGACGAGACCTGCGCCGCGGACGGGCTCTGCCAGACCGCCTGCCCGGTCTCGATCGACACCGGCAAGCTCACGAAGCAGCTCCGCGCCGACCACCGCACCGCGCAGCAGCGCGAGCTGGCGGCGGAGCTGGCGGAGCACTACGGCGCGGCGGTGGCAGGGATGCGCGCCGGCCTGGCG
>JAJYHA010000021.1 GCA_021784995.1 Myxococcales bacterium | reverse complement strand
GGCGATGGTCAGGGGAATGCGCTCGCTCTTTTCGCCGTGGGTCACGATGATGAACTGCCCCGCCTCGGCCTTGTGCGCGATGGCAGGAGCTTGGACGGTGAAGGACAGGATCGAGGGACCGAGCTCGGTCTTTTCGAGGATTTCGAACATAACGGCATCCTTGGTTGGATTTTTACCGCCGGCCGGGGCGCCGGCTGCGTCCTGGCTGGGCGGCGCGGGGCGTGGCGGGGCGGTTTGCGCCGGCTCCAGCGCCACGGCGGGAGGGATCCGCTGGGGAGGGACCTCCTTCGTCGCTCCCGGCCGCTCCTCGGGGCAGCCCGCGAGCGCGAGCACGACCGCCGCCAGGAGCGGCGCGCGCACCGGGGAGGCCACCCCTCGCGCCCTAGGTCGTGACGTCCTTCGACTCCGTGGGCACGGCCTCGGCGGGGGCTTCGGCCTTGGGGGCCTTCTTCGGCTTGGCGGCGTTGGCCTTGGCCCGCTTGGCGGCCCGGTTCTCCTTGGCCTCGGCCTTGGCGGGCTCCGCCTTCGGCTTCGCGGCGGGCGCGGCCGGCTTCGCCTCCTTCACCGGCGCCGCCGCGTAGCGCGTCTTGAAGCGCTCGATGCGGCCGGCGGTGTCGAGGATCTTCTGCTTGCCCGTGAAGAAGGGGTGGCAGCTCGAGCAGATCTCGATGTGGAAGTCGCCGCGCGTGGATCGCGTCTCGATGACGTTGCCGCAGGCGCAGATCACCTTGGCCGGGGTGTACTTGGGGTGGATGCCTTCGCGCATGTTCGTCCTTCCGGGCGGCCGCTTGCATGGCACGTCACCATGGTCCGGGCCGCGGAGGGGTCGGGATCTAGTCGTTCCCGGCACTTGGGTCAAGCGTCCCGCGCCGCCGGGCGGGGCGCCGCCTACTTCCCGCCGCCCACCATCATCTTGAAGAACTCCTCGTGGTTCTTGACCTGCCGGAACTTGTCGAGGATGAACTTCATCGCCTCCACGTTGTCGAGGCCGTTCAGGATGGTCTGCCGGAGGATGTAGATCTTCGACAGCCAGGCGGGGGACAGGAGCAGCTCCTCCTTGCGCGTGCCGCTCTTCCCGATGTCCATGGTCGGGAAGATCCGCTTCTCCATCATCTTGCGGTCGAGGACGATCTCGGAGTTGCCGGTGCCCTTGAACTCCTCGAAGATCACCTCGTCCATGCGGCTGCCGGTGTCGATGAGCGCGGTGCCGATGATGGTCAGCGACCCGCCCTCCTCGATGTTGCGCGCCGCCCCGAAGAAGCGCTTCGGCTTCTGCAGCGCGTTGGAGTCGACGCCGCCGGAGAGGATCTTGCCGGAGGGCGGGACCACCGAGTTGTAGGCGCGCGCCAGCCGCGTGATCGAGTCGAGCAGGATGACCACGTCCTTCCCGTGCTCGGCCAGCCGGCGCGCCTTCTCGATCACCATCTCCGCCACCTGGACGTGCCGCGACGCGGGCTCGTCGAAGGTGGAGGAGACCACCTCCCCCTTCACCGTCCGCTCCATGTCGGTCACCTCCTCGGGCCGCTCGTCGATGAGCAGCACGATCAGCGTGACCTCGGGGTGGTTGGCCGTGATGGCGTGCGCGATGTTCTGCAGCAGCACCGTCTTGCCGGCTCGGGGCGGCGCCACGATGAGGCAGCGCTGTCCCTTCCCGATGGGCGCGAACAGGTCCACCACCCGGGTCGTCATCTCGTTCGGGTCGTGCTCCAGGCGCAGGCGCTGGGTGGGGTAGAGCGGCGTCAGGTTGTCGAAGAGCGCCTTGGACAGGCTCTCCTCGGGCGGCTCGCCGTTGATGGTGTCGACCTTGAGGAGCGCGAAGTAGCGCTCGCCCTCCTTCGGCTGCCGCACCGTCCCGCGCACGGTGTCGCCGGTCCGGAGGTTGAACCGCCGGATCTGCGACGGTGAGACGTAGATGTCGTCGGGCCCGGGGAGGTAGCTGAAGTCGGGGCTCCGCAGGAACCCGAAGCCGTCGGGGAGGACCTCCAGGGTGCCCTCGCCGCCGACCTCCATCTCCTCCTTCTTCTCCTCGGCCGCCTTCGACTGCGCCTGCAGGATGGCGAAGATGAGGTCCTGCTTCTTCAGCGCCCCCGCCGCCTCGATGCGGAGCGCGTTGGCCAGCTCGGTGAGCTGGGCGACCTTCATGTGCTTCAGATCGGTGAGGCTGGGTGCGGCGGGGGGTGCGGCGGGCGCGGCGGCGGGCATGGCGGATTCCTGAGGAGGGTGGCTGCGCGGAGAAGCGCGGCGCGGATCCGGCTCGGAGGGTTCGTCTCGGCGGTGCTGCGTGCGCTGCGACAGGGGTTCGCCGGGGAGGAGCTTCATTGGTAAGCGCGGCCCGGAAGGATGTCAACACCTCCGCGGATTCCGATTGCCTCGCCCCGGCGGTGGTCGTATCCCGTGGCTCGATGGCGCGCACCGACGAGCCGGCCGCCCGGGCCTCGGCGCTCCGCGAGCGGCTGCGCGCCGCCGATCACGCCTACTACGTCCTCGACCAGCCGATCCTCTCGGACGCGGAGTACGACCGGCTCCTGCGGGAGCTGATGGAGCTGGAGGAGGCGCACCCGGAGCAGCGCCGGCCCGACTCGCCGACGCAGCGCGTCTCGGGGGCGCCCTCGGATCGGTTCGCCCGCGTGGTGCACCGGGAGCCGATGCTCTCGCTCGGCAACGTCCAGACCGACGCGGAGCTCGACGAGCTCGACGCGCGCGTCCGCCGCATGCTGGGCCTCCCCGAGGCGGAGCCGGTGCGCTACGTGATGGAGCCGAAGCTGGACGGGCTCGCCGTCGAGCTGGTCTACGTGGAGGGCGCGTTCACGCGCGGCTCGACCCGGGGGGACGGCGTCCAGGGCGAGGACGTGACCGCGAACCTGCGCACCGTCGGACGGCTCGGCGCCAACCGCGGCGTCCCGCTGCGCCTCGAGGGCGACCCGCCGCCCCGCCTCGAGGTCCGCGGCGAGGTGCTCCTGCAGAAGGAGCACTTCTCCGCAATGAACCAGCACATCCTGCGCCTGGGCGGCGAGCCGTTCGCCAACCCGCGCAACGCCGCCGCCGGATCGCTGCGGCAGCTCGATCCGCGGGTGACCGCGGGCCGCCCGCTGTCGTTCATCGCGTACGAGGCGCTGGTGCCGGGCGGCGATCCGTGGCGGCACCACTGGGAGAAGCTGCAGGCGCTGGCCCGTCACGGCTTCGACACGAACCCCGAGAACCGGCTCTGCCTCGGCATGGAGGAGGTGAAGGCCTACCGCGACCGCATGGCGGAGCGGCGCTTCCAGCTCCCGTACGACACCGACGGCGTGGTGGTGAAGGTGGACGACCTCGACTTCCGCCGGCGCCTCGGCGCGGCGTCGAGGTCCCCGCGCTGGGCCGCCGCCTTCAAGTACCCGCCGCAGGAGGAGGCCACGCGGGTCGAGGTCATCTGGGCCTCGGTGGGCCGGACCGGCGTCCTCACTCCCGTGGTGGAGGTGCAGCCGGTGCGCATCTCCGGGGCGGTCGTCTCGCGCGCCACCCTCCACAACGAGGACGAGATGCGCCGCAAGGACATCCGCGTGGGGGACTGGGTGCTGATCCGGCGCGCCGGCGAGGTCATCCCGGAGGTGGTGAAGCCCCTGCCCGAGCGGCGCACCGGCGCGGAGCGCCCCTTCGTCTTCCCGGCGACCTGTCCGGTCTGCGGCGCGCGCGTGGTCCGGGAGGAGGGCGAGAAGGTCTACCGGTGCACCGGCGCCGCCTGCCCGGCGCAGCTGGTGGGCCGCCTCACCCACTTCGCGCAGCGGCGCGCCATGGACGTCGACGGGCTGGGCGAGAAGCTGGCCGCCCACCTGGTGCAGGCGGGGCTGGTGAAGGACTTCGCCGACCTCTATGCGCTGCCCTTCGCGGAGTGGCAGCGGGCCTTCGGGCGCCGCCGGCGGCTCGACGCGGGCGGGCGCGCGCCCGAGCTCCCGGAGAAGAGCGCGCGCAACATGGTCGAGAGCCTGGCGCGCTCGAAGCGGACCACGCTGCGGCGTCTCCTCTTCGCGCTCGGCGTCCCGCAGGTGGGCGAGGCGACGGCGGCCACGCTGGCGCGCCACTTCCGGGAGGTCGACCGCTTCCTCGGCGCGGGCGAGGAGGAGCTCATGGGCGTCCGCGACGTCGGCGCGGAGACGGCGCGCCAGATCCGCGCCTGGACCGGCGAGCCGCAGAACGTGGCGGTGGTGCAGCGCCTGCTCGCCGCCGGCGTGCGCCCGGAGCCGGAGCCGGAGGAGGCCCGGGGCCCCTTCGCCGGCAAGACGGTGGTGTTGACCGGCTCGCTCGAGCGCCGCTCGCGCGACGACGC
>JAJYHA010000484.1 GCA_021784995.1 Myxococcales bacterium | reverse complement strand
ATCGTCGAGGTCATGAACGATGACGCCGACACTCAGGCCCAGGAACTCGTAAATCTTGCCCATCCACTCGGCGTCGCGCTTGGCCAGGTAGTCGTTCACCGTGACCACGTGCACGCCGCGGCCGGCCAGCGCGTTCAGGGCGCACGGGAGGGTGGCGACGAGGGTCTTGCCCTCGCCGGTCTTCATCTCCGCGATCTTCCCCTGGTGCAGCACCGCCCCGCCGATCAGCTGCACGTCGAAGTGGCGCATCCCGAGCGCGCGGACCCCGGCCTCCCGGACGGCGGCGAACACCTCCGGGATCAGCTCGTCGAGGGGGCGCCCCCTCTCCTGCACCTGCTCCTTCCAGGAGGCGACGAGGCGGGGGAACTCCTCGTCGGGGAGCTCCTTCATCCTCGGCTCGAGCGCGCCCACGCGCGCCACCAGAGGGGTGAGCCGGCGCAGCTCGCGCTCGTTCTTCGTTCCGACGATCTTCTTGAGGACGTAGTTCAGCATGCGGGGGGGCCGAAGGTACCCCCTTAGGTAACGCCGCGCCAGACGAAAGCAAATCCGTTCCGGAGCGTGCCCCGCGCGGTGCGCGCGCGCGGCCGGCGCCACCGGCGATCGCCGCGCGGGCCCGGTGGGCCTACCCGATCTCGACGACGATCACGGTGATGTTGTCGTCCCCGCCGCGCTCGTTGGCGAGGTCGATGAGCCGCTGCGGCGCCGCGTCGAGCGGCGTCGCCGTCACCACGTCGAGGATCTCGTCGTCCTCCACCAGGTTGGAGAGGCCGTCGCAGCAGATGACGACCCGGTCGCCCGGCTCGAGGTCGAGGCCCAGCAGGTCGACCGCCACGTCGGACTCGAACCCGACCGAGCGGGTGATGATGTTCCTGAGGCGGCTGTGGCGAGCCTCGTCGGGGGTGATGGCGCCCGCCTTGAGCTGCTCGTTGACGAGCGAGTGGTCCTCGGAGACCTGGTAGATGCGGCCGGCGCGCGCGAGGTAGCAGCGACTGTCGCCCACGTGCGCGACGAAGACCTTCCTCCCGGCGATCACCGCGGCGGTGACCGTGGTGCCCATCCCCGTCAGCGACGGGTTGCCCTGTGCCTCCTGGTAGATGCTCTCGCAGGCGCTCTCCACCGACTCCCGCAGCAGCTCGGGGATGGCGCTCTCCTCGAGGGTGCCCGGGCTCGCGAAGAGCTCGGGGCTCGCCTCGCGCGCCACCCGCATGCGCGTCTCGATGGTCTGCACCGCGATGCGCGAGGCCGTGCCCCCGCCCGCGTGCCCCCCCATCCCGTCGGCGACGACGAAGAGCCCGAGCTCCGGGCACACGAGGAACGAGTCCTCGTTGTGCTCGCGCTTCTGGCCGACGTCGGTCTGGCCCCGGGCCTCGATGCGCATAGGAAAAGGCCGGCGCGCCGGCGTGGACGTGGATCGTATCAATCGCGGACACGACGGGTCAACGAACCGCCCCTCGAGCCCGCCGGCCCGGCGTGGATCGGCGGGCTCCGCCGCGCCCGCGCGTGGAGGGCGCGCGCGATCGGGCGGGCCCGGCCACCCCGGGCGTGCGCGCCGCGCATGAGCGCCCGCGCGTGCTCCAGCGCCGAGTCGGTGACCGTGGCGCCCGCCAGCATCCGTGCCACCTCCGCCCGGCGCTCCTCCGGCGCGTCGAGCGCCGTCACGGCCGTCACGGTGCGGCCGGCGCGCGCTCCCTTCTCGACCTTCAGGTGGCGATCGGCGAAGGCGGCCACCTGCGGCAAGTGCGTCACGCAGATCACCTGCCGCTCCCGCGCGACGTCCGAGAGCAGCCGGCCCACGGCCTCGGCCACGCCACCGCCGATCCCGGCGTCCACCTCGTCGAGTACGTAGGTGTCCACCGGATCGACGCGCGCCAGGGCGCGCTTGAGGGCGAGGACGATGCGCGAGAGCTCGCCGCCGGAGGCGACGCGCGCCAGCGCCCGCGGCGGCTCGCCTGGGTTCACCGCGAGCAGGAGACGCGCCGTCTCGGCTCCGTCGGGACCGAGCGCCGCCGACCCGCCCGGGAGCGCGCGCTCGGCCGGGACGAACGCCACCTCGACCCGGCACCGGGCCATGGAGAGCGCGTCCAGCTCGCGGCGGACCTCGCGCCCGAAGGCGAGCGCTGCCCTGCCGCGCGCACCGCTCAGCGCGGCCGCCAGCGCCTCCGCACGGCGGTGGGCCTCCGCGAGGTCGTCCTCGAGCCGGGCCAGGCGCTCACCCGCGCCGTCGGCCTCCGCCAGCCGCGCCCGCATCTCCTCCAGCCTCGCCAGCACCGCCTCGACCGAGCCGCCGTGCTTTCGCACGAGCGAGCGCAGCGCGCCGAGGCGCTCCTCGACGGCCGCGAGCCGCTCGGGATCGGCCGCGACGCCGTCCGCGTATCGGGCCAGCGCGCGCCCCGCCTCCTCCAGCTCCGCCCCCGCAGCGCGCAGCGTCGCCACGACCGGCTCGAGCCGGGCGTCCACGCCGGCGGCCTCGGCCAGCGAGCGGAGCGCCCGCCCCACCCGCTCCGCCGCGCTCCCGTCGTCGGCGTAGACGAGCGCCTCGCCGGAGCGCGCGGCGACCATCAGGCGCTCCGCCGCCAGCAGCACCTGCCGCTCGCGCTCGAGCGCCTCCAGCTCTCCAGGCCTCGGGGCCGTCGCCTCGATCTCCTGGACGGCGAACCGCAGCTGATCGGCGCGCAGGGCGCGCTCTTCCTGGGCCGCCACCAGGGCGGCCCGTTCGCGCGCCAGCCCCGCGAGGCGCTGCCAGGCCTCGCGGTAGGCCGGCAGCGGGCCTCCCGCCCCGGCCGTACCCCCGAAGGCGTCGAGGAGGGGCAGGTGCGTCGACTCGTCGAGCAGGCTCACGTGCTCGTGCTGGGCCGTCGCGTCCACCAGGCCCCGCAGGCACGCCTCGAGCATGCCGACCGTGCAGAGCGCGCCGTTCACGAAGGCGCGTCCCCGCCCCGAGCGCGAGGCGGTCCGCCGCACGAGAAGCTCGCGCGATCCCTCCGGCGCGGGGAGGCCCGCCGCCGCGACACGGGCCAGCACCGGGTGGCCCGGCGGCAGCTCGAAGAGCGCCTCCACCACCACCTCGTCCGCCCCCTCGCGCAGCACGTCGCCCGGCATCCTGCCCCCGAGCACGAGGTGCAGCGCCTCCATCAGGATCGACTTGCCGGCACCCGTCTCCCCGGTGACGACGTTGAGCCCGGGGCCGAGCTCCACCTCGACGTGATCCACGATCGCGAAGCCGGAGATGCGCAGGACCGTCAGCATGCGCGGAGTATCGCGCCCGCCTCCGACACTGTCCAGATTTTCAGGTATACTCCGGTTCAGGACCTGCCCGGCCCCGGCCGCTCTCAGCGCTGACCCCACTTCAGCTTGGTGCGGAGGATCCCGAAGAAGTCGATACCCGGGTTGCGGACCAGCAGCACGCGGTTGTGGGACTGCTTGATCTGCACGCGGTCGCGGAAGCTCAGCCGCATCCCGGTCTGGCCGTCGAGGGTCATGTACACCTCGCTGTCGGAGACGAGCGAGATGTTCACCGTCTGGTCGTCCGGCAGGACGATGGGGCGCTGGGTGAGCATGTGCGGGCAGATGGGCGCCAGGATCACCCCGCGCATCGAGGGGAAGAGGATGGGTCCGTTCGCCGCGAGCGAGTAGGCCGTCGATCCGGTGGGGGTGGCGACGATGATCCCGTCGGCCCGGTACGTGGTCACGTACTCGCCGGAGAAGGTCGCCTCGAACTCCGCCATCCGGGAGAGCGTCCCCTTCGCGATCACCACGTCGTTCAGCACCTCGGAGTCGACGACCTTCTCCGCCGCGGCCCCTCCCCGGTGGAGGTGGACGCGCAGCTTCATGCGCTCGGAGAGCTCGGCCTTGCCGGAGAGGACGTGCTCGATGGCAGGGTAGAGCTCGGTCTGGGGGACCTCGGTCATGAAGCCCAGGCTCCCCATGTTGACGCCCAGGATGGGGACCGGGCGGCCCTCGAGGATCCCGGCGGCGTGGATGAGGGTCCCGTCGCCGCCGAGCACGAGCACCAGATCGGCCTCGCGCGCCGCCCGGGCCTCGTCCTCCAGCACGTCGAGGCCGCGCCGCGCGAGGTACTGGGCCGCCGCCGTCGCACAGGCCGCGGCCTCGGGTGAGGAGCGCTTGTACACGACGCCCACGCGGCGCGGCACCGGGCACACCTGTCGTTCCATCGGCCGGAGTATATAGGGTGCGAGCCCCCATGGACCTCTTCGACCACGCCGCCGACCGGGACGAGGCCGGCAAGCCGCTGGCGGAGAGGATGCGCCCGCGCCGCCTGGAGGACTTCGTGGGGCAGGAGAGAT
>JAJYHA010000314.1 GCA_021784995.1 Myxococcales bacterium | reverse complement strand
GTCAGCCGTCCGCTGCGCCGGCCGTCCGCGGCGCTGGCGAGGGGCGTTCGCCCCTGCTATCGTCCGCGCCTCACAGAGGAGCTTGGGCCGATGCCGAACGTGGTGGTGATCGGGGCGCAGTGGGGTGACGAGGGCAAGGGGAAGGTGGTCGACCTCCTCACCGAGCAGGCCGACGTGGTCGTCCGTTTCCAGGGCGGGAACAACGCCGGGCACACGCTCGTGGTGGGCGGGCAGAAGACGGTGCTCCACCTCATCCCCTCCGGCATCCTCCACCCCGGCAAGGCGTGCGTCATCGGAAACGGCGTGGTGGTCGATCCGGAGGTGCTCGCGAAGGAGATCACGGCGCTGAAGGCGCGCGGCCTCCTCCAGGACGACGGGCAGCTCGTGCTCTCCCTCGACGCGCACGTGATCATGCCGTGGCACAAGGCGCTCGACGTCGCCCGCGAGCAGCGGATGGGCGACGGCAAGATCGGCACCACCGGCCGCGGCATCGGCCCCACCTACGAGGACAAGGTGGCCCGGCGCGGCCTGCGCATCCGCCGATCTCTCGACCCGGCGCGCCTGGCGCGCAAGGTGCGGGAGCGGATCGGGACGGCGCGCGAGGAGCTGGCGCGGCTGGGCGCGACGCTCGACGTGGACGAGGCCGCGCTGGTGACGAGGTACGCCGAGCTGGGGCGGCTGCTGCAGCCCTACGCGCGCGACGCCTCGCTCTGGCTGCACGGCGCCATCCGCGAGGGAAAGTCGCTCCTCTTCGAGGGCGCGCAGGGCACGCTGCTCGACGTGGACCACGGCACCTACCCCTTCGTCACCAGCTCCAACACGGTGGCGGGCAACGCCGCCGCCGGGGCGGGCGTGGGCCCGACGGCCATCGATCGCGTGATCGGGATCAGCAAGGCCTACTCCACGCGCGTGGGCGGCGGGCCCTACCCGACCGAGCTGAAGGACGCGACGGGAGAGAAGCTCCGGCAGATCGGCGGCGAGTTCGGCGCCACCACCGGGCGCCCGCGGCGCACCGGCTGGATCGACGTGCTGGCGCTCCGCTACGCGGTGCGGGTGAACGGGCTGGACGGGATCGCCATCACGAAGCTCGACGTGCTGAGCGGCTTCCCCGAGATCCAGATCGGCGTCCGCTACCGGTGCGGGGACCGCACCTTCGACGAGATGCCGAGCGACCTCGAGACGCTGGAGCGGTGCGAGGCGCTCTACGAGAGCGTCCCCGGCTGGCAGGAGAAGCTGGAGGGGATCCGGCGCTGGGAGGATCTCCCCGCGCGGGCGCGCGCCTACGTGGAGCGGATCGGGCAGCTCACGGGCGTGAGGATCGTCGCCGTGTCGGTCGGCGCGGAGCGGGGCGAGACGATCGTGCTCGAGAACCCGTTCCAGGTGGCGCGCCCGAAGCGCTCCTGAGCCGGGGCCGCCGGCGGGCCGTGCCTCGCCGGCGATGAACGGCTCACGGAGCCCGGGGTCCCGCCGGCGTGGTGCTCTCCGGGCCTACCCGGCGGCGCGCGCGAGGAGGGCCGCCAGCGCGAGCAGCGCCGCGGAGGCCGCCGTGACCGTCAGGATCCGGCCGAGGCGTCCCGGGCTGCGTGGGGCGCGCCGGCAGCGCGGCGCGGTGGCAACCAGCTCCTCGTAGAGGAGGAGCGTCCGACCGACCGCGATCCGATCCCCGCTCCGGAGCCGGATCGCCCGGCGGCCGGCGCGGCGCTCCCGGGCCCGGGCGCCCGCGCCGATCCGCACCGTCGTGCCGTTCTTGCTCCCGAGGTCGCGCACGCGCACGGCGCCGCCGCGCAGGTCGAGGCGGACGTGGCGCCTCGACGCGAGCGGATCGTCGAGCGGTACGTCGGCGCCCGCGCCGCGCCCGACGGTGGCCGATCCGGCCAGCGCGAAGCGCCGCCCCGCGGCCGGTCCCTCCAGCACGAGGACCCCGGGTCCGCCGGGCCCCGCGATCGGGAGGCCGGAGAGCGCGGCCGCGAGGAGCGATCGCGTCCCATCCGCCGTGGGCGGGACGAGCTCGGCCCAGGCCGCCCAGCCCTCGCCGGCCGCCCGCTCGCCCTCGCGCAGCAGGCGCCTCGTGCCGGCCGGCAGGGCCCGACCGTCGACCTCGAAGGCGCCGCGCGGCTGGATCAGCAGGCCGTCCTCGGTGGGCGCGAGCTGCAGCGTGCCTTCGGGGAGCCCCGCGATCCGGACCTCGTCTCCGGCGCCGCCCCCGGCGCGGCAGCGGCGCCGGATCTCGACGCTCTCAGGGGCTGCCTGGCCCACCTGGATCCGGAGCCGGTGCACGCGGCTCGGCCATCCAAGGGGCGTGCCAGCCGCAGGACGTGGCGCTGCGTCGCTCAGGTACGCTCCCGCCACAGCGCCAGCGCGTCGAGGGAGACGGCGGCGGGCGTGCGCCGGAGCGCTCTCCCGTCCGTCACGAAGCGGATCGCGCCGCGGTCGGTCCGGAGGATCTCGGCCCCCGCCGCGCGCCAGCGGGCGAGCGTCGCCGCGTCCGGAAACCCGAACCGGTTGGCGTGCCCGACGGAGGCGACGGCGAAGGCGGGGCGCGTCGCATCCACCAGCGCGGCGCCGGAGCTGGTCGCGCTCGCGTGGTGCGGGATCTTCACCACGTCGGCCCGGAGCGCGCCCGGCGCCACGCCCTCGAGGAGCGCCGCCTCTCCCTCCTCCTCGACGTCCCCGCAGAGCAGGAAGGAGACCGCGCCATGGGTGACGCGCAGCACGAGCGAGGCGTCGTTCTCGCTCCAGGCGGAGTGATCCCCGCGCGGCGCGACCGCCTCGAAGCGGACGCCGGCCCGCTCGAAGCGGTCGCCCGGGCGCATGGCCTCGGGCGCGGGCAGGCGCGCGAAGGCCGGGCGCGCGGCCTCGTCGCCCGGACGGCCGTTCGTGAAGAGGTGCTCGACCGGCAGGGCGGCGGCCACGGCGGGCAGGCCCAGGAGGTGGTCCGGGTGCGGGTGCGAGAGGAAGAGGGCGGCGACGCGCGTCACCCCGGCGTCGCGGAGCCACGGCACGATGTCGCGCGCTCCCGGATCGTAGCCCCCCAGCGCCTCGCCCCCGCCGTCCACGAGCACCGCGGTGCCGTCGGGGAGCAGGAAAGCGGTCGAGTCGCCCTGGCCCACCGAGAGGAAGGTCACCTCGAGGCCGCCCCTGCGGTGGGCGAGCGCGTGGCGAACGTGTGGTGGCGCCAGGAGCGCGAGCGCCGCCGCGGCGAGGGCGGCGAGTCGCGCGGGGCCGCGCGTGCGGGTCGCGATCCACAGCGAGGCGCAGGAGGCGAGGCAGCCGGCCAGCCCCGGAGAGCCCACGCCCGGGGCCGCCCACGCCGGCGAGGCCGCGAGGTCGTTCACGCGGAGGAGCAGCCACGCGAGGGGGTGGCAGGCCCGCACCAGCCAGGCGGCGCCCGGCAGCGAGAGCGCGCTGGAGAGGCAGGCGAGCGCGGCGGCGACGGTGAGCGCCGATCCGACGGGGATGCCCGCCAGGTTGGAGGCGACGCCGGCGATGGAGAGGCGCCGGAAGTGGAGGGCGACGATGGGCGCCGTGGCGAGGGTGGCCGCCACGCTCGCGCAGACCGCCCCGAGCAGCGCCTCGCGGAGGCGGCCCGGCACCGTGGAGACGTCACGCGCCACCGGGATGGCGCGGCGCAGCGGCCCCGACCCGAGCGCGAGCCCGGCCACCGAGGCGAAGGAGAGCTGGAAGGAGACGTCGAGGAGCGCGCCGGGACCGGTCGCGAGCACGCCCAGCGCCGCGAGCGCGAGCACGTTCAGCGCGTCCACCTCCCGGTCGAGGAGCACCGCCCCGAGCCCGACGCCGATGGCCAGGGCGGAGCGCACCACCGGGACGTCGGCGCCCGTCGAGAGGGCGTAGAGGAGGGTGAGCGGCAGGGAGGCCGTCGCGGCGATGGGGCGTGGGTCGCGCCGGCGCGCGAGCCAGGTCCACCGGGCGAGGAGCCAGCAGAGGACGCGGTAGGCCCCGAGCGCCACCACCGCCACGTGCAGCCCGGAGACCGACAGCAGGTGGGCCAGCCCGCTGCGCGCGAAGGCCTCGTTCGTCGCCGGGTCGACCCCGCTGCGGTCGCCCGTGCCGATGGCGCGCACCAGGCCAGCCTCCCGAGCGGGGAGCAGCCGGTCGGCGTCGCGGCCGAAGCGGTCTCGCGCCGCCTCGATGGCGGCGAGCGGGGAGGGTGGCGCGACGCGCGCGGGGAGCGAGGTGGCGACGGCCTCGAGCGCGACGCCGCGCGCCGCCAGCTCCGCGGCGCGGTCGCGACCGCCCGGGTTCCGCGGTCCCTCCGGCTGGCGGAGCCACGCCTCGAGCCGCAGGTCGTCGCCGCGCGCGATAGATCGG
>JAJYHA010000176.1 GCA_021784995.1 Myxococcales bacterium | reverse complement strand
ACTCTCTCCAGCGCGGTACGCCCCGGCGCCACGGCCGCGGCGAGCGCGTCGTGCAGCGCCCGGACCGGCGGCGCCGGGGCGAGGGCGAGGGCACCGACACCGCCGAGCGGCACCCCGAGGGCGGCCGCCGCCGGACGGAGCCGCTGGGCCGCGCCGCGGGAGGGCACGAGCAACGTGATCTCCTCCGGCGCGAGGCCCCGGTCGAGCAGATGTGCCAGCAGGGCGGCGGCGGCCTCCGCCTCGCCCTCCTCTCCCGGGCCGGCCGCCGCCAGGAGGGCACCGGAGGGCTCCCCGGTCCGGCCGCCGCCAGGCTCCTCGGCGCCGAACACCCCGCGGAGGATGCGCGCGAGCGCTCCGGCGCGCGTGGCCTCGCCGCCGAGGTCCTCCAGGTCGAGCTCCAGGCGCGGCCCGTCGCCGCGATGATCGAGCGCCTCGATCCGCCGCAGGAGAGGCTCCGCCGCCGCGCAGGCGTCGGGTCGATCGGGGAAGTAGGGGAGGCGCAGCCGGGCCCGCCGTGCGCGGCGCGCCACGCCCAGGAGCAGCTCGACGGCGGCCGGCGGGAGCGCGACGAAGCCGTCCACGACCAGGAGGTCGAGGTCGCGCAGCAGCTCGGGGTCCGCGGAACCGGCCAGCGCGTCCGCGGCGGCGCGCAGGGCTGCCGGGCCGTCGAGCAGGCTCCGCTCCTTCAGGAACCGCTCGTAGGGCTCGAGCACCGCCGCCAGGGCGCGCAGGCGCGTGCCGCTCCGCCCCCCTGCCTCCACGGCCGCCGCCCGGAGCGCCCCGGGGCCGATCCCCGCCAGCCGCAGCTCCTCGATGGTCGCGGCGACGGCCCGCTCCAGCCCGGGGCCGGCCTGGACCGCCAGCGACGGCACGTCCCGGACGAGCTCCGCGCAGAGGATGCGCCCGGCGAGCGGACCGAGGACGGGGCGTCCGTCGCCGGCGGCCAGGATGGCGGCAGCGGCGGCCTCCGGCGTGGTGACGCGGGCGTCGAGCAGGATGCCGTCCGCGGCGTCGCACAGACGCCGGGCGGCCCGCGCGGCCCGGAGCGCCGTCGGGACGAGGCAGAGGACCGACACCTCGAGAGCTTACGGGGCGGGGCTGACGAGCGCGGACCGCACGCGCCGTCACTCCTCCCGGTACACCGCCAGGGATCCGGCGTTCTCCCAGACCTCGACCCGGGAGACCGTGACGCGACCGCCCTCGGCGGCGGCCAGGCGCCGGTTCGCCTCCTCGTAGAAGAAGCGGGCCAGGTTCTCGGCCGTGGTGTTCACCTCGGTGAACGGCGGCACCTCGTTCACGTTCCGGTGGTCGAAGCGCTGGCAGAGCTCGGCGACGATGGCCTGCAGATCGGCGAAGTCGACCACCATCCCGATGCGGTCGAGCTGGCCGGCGCGCGCGTGGACGCGGACGCGCCAGTTGTGCCCGTGGAGGCGCTCGCACTTCCCGCCGTGCATCCGGATCTGGTGCGCGGCGCTGAACAGGAACTCCTTCGAGACCTCGTACACCGGTGCTCCCATGGCGGCGCAATATACCGGTGCAGCCATCGCGCCGCACCGGCATCCGCAGCCGGCGACCTGCCCCGGGTCGGTCCCGCGGGGCGCGCACCTCCGACGGGAGCCCGCGCGGGCGTCGCGGGCGGGCGTCCCCCCTCAGCCGCGCAGCGCGGCGAGCAGCGTGTCGGCGGCCGCCGCGGGGTCGCCCGCGTCGAGCCAGGCGCGGATGGCCGCCAGCCCCCACGCCCCCGCCTCCATGACGACGCGGGCGTTCGCCGCGTCGACCCCGCCCAGCGCCACGACCGGCAGGCCGAGCGCCACGGCGTCGCGCAGGGCGCCGGGCCCGACCGGTGCCCCGTACGCACGCTTGGACGGCGTGTCGAAGACGGGTCCGAAGGTGACGTAGTCCGCTCCCCCGTCCCGGGCGCCACGGACCTCGGCGGCGGCGTGGCAGGAGACGCCGACCAGCCGGCAGCCCAGCAGACCGCGGGCCTCGCCCGGAGGGACGCCGGCGGCGGGCAGGTGCACTCCGTCCGCCCCGCTCGCCAGCGCGACGTCCAGCCGATCGTTCACGACGAAGAGCTGGCCGGCGGCGCGGCAGGCTCCGCCCACGGCGCGGGCGAGGGCGAGCAGCTCCCTGCCGCCGAGCTGCTTCGCGCGCACGTGAACGACGGCCGAGCCCCGCGGGAGCCGCCGGAGAGCCGCCCGGGCGGCGCGCACCAGCTCGGGAGAGCCGCGTGCGTCCGTGACGAGATGGAGCCGCGGAGGTAGCATACCGGCCACTGTCTCACGGACGGCGGCGCGCCACGAGCGTGGCGACGCCACCCCCGCGTGGTGAAGGAGGGGTTCCTTGGCGGCCGCCGTGCACGAGATCCTCGCGTTCCTCGACGAGCAGAAGAAGAAGCAGGCCCCCCACTTCCCGGCCGTCCCCTACGAGAAGGTCCTGAGCTTCATGGGCACGACCTGCCTGGCCGGTTCGCACGCCGCCGTGGCCGTGTGCCCGATCCTGGGCCTGGAGCCGGTGGGCGGGGCCAACGAGCTGCACGTCCGGCTGCGCGGTCCGCTGCCGCGGCTGGCGGCGCGCGGCGAGTGCGTCACCGTCCACGTCACCAACGTCGATCAGTACCAGGGCTTCCAGATCAAGACCGGCGCGGTCGGCGCCGACGGCGACACCGCGCCCCTGTACGAGGCGCAGGGCGACGACGTCGTGGTGAAGGGGCAGCACACGTTCACGGTCCACCACAGCCCGTACACGATGAAGTTCTTCGAGCAGATCCCGTTCGAGGAGGTGCAGCAGACGGTCGGCCGGGTGCCGTGCGCGCTGGTGGCGATGGGGGAGAACGCCAACATCTCGCCCCGGTTCGTCTTCCACGCGGAGGCGCACCTCGGGCGCGTCCACCTCTTCCACGGCGACGGGCTCGCGCTCAAGACCTACATGAACTTGAGGTCGAACCGGCAGGAGACGCGCCTCGTCCTCGATCTCGACGACTTCTCCGGGTACGTCCTGCGCGGCACGGTCGAGGAGTTCCAGCCCGGCCAGCACGCCGAGGCGTACGAGCGGATCAGCCAGGGCTTCACGGCCGGGAACTGGGGGAAGCCGTCGCGGACCTTCCGCTTCGTGGCCGACACCTGGCGGCGCATCGCGCCGACCGGGCCGCTGGCGCGGGGCCGGTAGGGGCCGGCGCCGTCAGGTCCCGATCAGGCCCGACATCGGGCTCGAGGCGGCGGCGTGCAGCTTCATGGGGATGCGCCCCGCCCGGAACGCCTTCCGTCCCGCGGCGACGGCGTCGCGCATCGCCTCGGCCATGAGCACCGGATCGCGCGCCTCGGCGATGGCCGTGTTCATGAGGACGGCGACGGCGCCCAGTTCCATCGCGACCGCCGCGTCGCTGGCGGTGCCCACCCCGGCGTCGACCAGCACCGGGATCTTCACCGTCTCCATGACGATCCGCAGGTTGTAGGGATTGCGGATGCCGAGCCCGGAGCCGATGGGCGCGCCCAGCGGCATCACGGCCGCGCACCCCGCGTCCTCGAGCTTCCGGGCGGTGACCGGATCGTCGTTGGTGTAGGGCAGGACGGTGAAGCCGTCCTTCACCAGCACGCGCGCCGCCTGCACGAGCGCCTCCACGTCCGGGAAGAGCGTCCGGCGATCGCCGATCACCTCGAGCTTCACCAGGTCGCCCAGGTCCAGCTCCCGGCCGAGGCGGGCCGTGCGGACGGCCTCCTCGGCGGTGAAGCAGGCGGCCGTGTTGGGCAGGAGGGTCATGTGCTTCGGGATCCACTCCAGCAGCGACTCGCTCCCCTTCTTCGTCAGGTCGAGGCGCCGCACGGCCACCGTCACCACCTCCGCGCCGGAGGCGGCGAGCGCGCGCTGCATGGTGGGGAAGTCGGGGTACTTCCCGGTCCCGACCATCAGCCGGCTGGCGAAGGCGTGCTCCCCGAGCGACCACGTGTCCGACATCGTTCCTACCCTCCGCCCACGAACGCGACGATCTCGACGGCGTCGCCCGCCCGCAGCGGGTGGGAGGGGTGGCGGTCGCGCGTCACGACCGTCTCGTTCACCTCCACCGCCACGCGCTGCGCCTTCACGCCGAGGTGCGCCAGCAGGCCGGAGACGGTCAATCCCTCCGGGACCTCGCGGAGCTCGCCGTTGATCTTGACCTGCATCGTGCGCCTATGTAGCCCCCGCGGCGGCGCCGCGTCAAACCGGCAGCAGGCGTCGAGTTGGGGTACCATGGCTCCTCGCCGGAGGCGCTCGACGGGGAGCGCGGCGGAACGGGCGGAGCGGGCGGAGGTCGTGGATGGGCGTGGCGGGTCCGGTGGTCGTGGCGCGCGATAGAT
>JAJYHA010000252.1 GCA_021784995.1 Myxococcales bacterium | reverse complement strand
ACCGCGTCCTGCCCGAAGCGGCGCACGTGCTCGAGCGCGCGAGCGGGGTCGCGCCGCGCCGCGCCCGGACCGTCGAGGTGCTCGGGCGGCGGCGCGGGGTTCACCTCCCGAGCTGACCACGATTCGCGCTCGTATACAAATTGTCCCGTTGTTACGCTCACATGGGTTGCAGTCGTCGCGGGCTTCGCCAGAAGTTGATTGTAGAATCAATCGCTGAGTGGTAGGCCATCGCGGCGGTACCGCGGCTCCGGACGGCAGGGAGGGAACGCATGCGGCGCATTCGCAAGGTGGCGGTCCTCGGCGCGGGCGTGATGGGGAGCGGGATCGCCGCTCACGTGGCCGGCGCCGGGATCCCGGTGCTGCTCCTCGACATCGTGCCGCCGGATCTGGCTCCGGGGGAGCGCGACGACCGCGGCGCGCGCGACCGCCTGGCCGCGGCGGGGAAGGAGCGGGCGCTCCGGGCGAAGCCGGCCGCCTTCTTCACGGCGCGCGACGCCTCCCTGGTGGAGACCGGCAACCTCGAGGACGACCTCGAGCGCCTCTCCGGCTGCGATCTGATCGTCGAGGCGGTGAAGGAGGAGCTCGCCGTCAAGCAGGCGCTCTTCGCGCGGGTGGAGCGGGTGCGCGCCGCGGACGCGGTGGTCGCGTCGAACACGTCGGGGCTGCCGCTGGCGCGCATGACCGAGGGCCGGGGCGCCGACTTCCGGCGCCACTTCCTGGTCACGCACTTCTTCAACCCGCCGCGGTACATGCGGCTGCTCGAGCTGGTGGTCGGCCCCGACACGCTGCCGGAGGTGGCCGAGCGCGTCCACCGCTTCGGCGAGGACGCGCTCGGCAAGGGCATCGTCTACTGCAAGGACACGCCGAACTTCATCGCCAACCGGATCGGCACCTTCGCGATGATGGACGCCATCCGTCTCATGGTGGAGATGGAGCTGACCGTGGAGGAGGTGGACGCCCTCTGCGGCCGCCCGATGGGCCACCCCAAGAGCGCCATCTTCCGCACCAGCGACATGGTGGGGCTCGACACGGTCCTGCACGTGGCGGCCAACTGCCACCAGCTCCTCACGGCCGACGAGCGGCGCGAGGTGTTCCGGCCGCCCGCGTTCCTGCTCGAGATGGTGAAGCGCGGGATGCTGGGGGACAAGTCGGGCGGCGGCTTCTACCGGAAGGGGAAGGAGGGCAAGCTCGCGCTCGACTGGAAGACGCTGGAGTACCGCCCGGCGCAGAAGGTCCGGCTCGACGTCATCGGCGCCGTGAAGGGCATCGAGGATCCCGGGGCGCGGACGAAGGCCCTGGTGGCGGCCGGAGACCGCGCCGGCCGGTTCGCCTGGCGCGCCGTGTCGCGCACCCTCGACTACGCCGCGCGGCGGGTGGGGGAGATCGCCGACGACGTGGTGAACGTCGACCGGGCGCTGCGCTGGGGCTTCAACTGGGACCTAGGGCCGTTCCAGGCGCTCGACGCGCTCGGGAGCCGGGAGGTCGCGGCCCGCCTGGGCGCCGACGGCGAGGCGGTGGCGCCGCTGCTGCTGGAGATGGGCGACCGGAAGTTCTACCCGGCGCCGGGCACCTTCCTCGACGTGCGCGCGGGCGCGGAGCGGCCCGTCCCCGTCAACCCGCGGGTGCTGGCCCTCCCGCGCGCGGACCGGGCCCGGGTCGTGAAGGAGAACGACGGCGCCACCCTGTGGGACCTCGGGGACGGCGTGCTAGGGATCGAGTTCCACACCAAGATGAACTCGGTCGACGCCGAGCTGGTGGCCATGATGGAGGCGGCGGTGGAGGAGGCGGAGCGCAACTGGCTCGGCGTCGTGGTGGGGAACGAGTCGCCCACCGCCTTCAGCGCCGGCGCCAACCTGTTCCTCGTCCTGGTGGGCGCCCGCAACGGCGCGTTCGACCAGATCGAGCGGAGCGTGCGCGCGTTCCAGGCCGCGAACCTGCGCCTGCGCCGGTCCGACGTGCCGGTGGTGGCGGCCCCCGCCGGCCTGGCGCTCGGGGGCGGGGCGGAGATCGTGATGGCGGCCGACGCCGTCCGCGCCCACTGCGAGCTCTACATGGGCCTGGTGGAGGTCGGCGTGGGGCTGGTCCCGGCCGGCGGGGGGCTGAAGGAGCTGGCCGTCCGTGCCATGAGCGGGATCCCGGAGGCGATGGATCCCTTCGCCGCCATCCAGCCCGCCTTCCAGAACGCCGCCATGGCCCGGGTCTCGACCAGCGCGGAGCACGCCCGCGAGATGGGGTTCCTGGGCGAGCGCGACGGCGTCACCTTCCACCGCGACCAGCTGCTGCGGGACGCGAAGGAGACGGTCCTCGGCATGGCCCGGGCCGGTTACCGGCGTCCCCGCGCGCGGCAGGTCCGCGTGGCCGGCGAGAGCGGCCTGGCCGGGTTCAAGGCGGCGCTGTGGGCCATGGAGCAGGGCCACGCCATCAGCGAGCACGATCGCAAGGTGGCCACCCACGTGGCCCGGGTCCTGTGCGGCGGGGCGGTGCCGGCGGGGGCCCTCGTGAGCGAGGAGCGCCTGCTCGACCTCGAGCGCGAGGCCTTCCTGTCGCTGTGCGGCGAGCCGAGGTCGCAGGAGCGGATGGAGCACATGCTCACGAACAACCGGCCGCTGCGCAACTGAGCCCTGGAGATCGCCATGCCCGACGTCGCCATCGTCGCCGGAGTCCGGACCCCGTTCGGCCGTGCCGTCAAGGGGGTCTTCCGCGAGACCCGCCCCGAGGACCTGCTGGTGCCGCTGGTGCTCGAGACGCTCCGGCGCGTCCCGCAGGTCCGCCCGGAGGAGGTCGAGGATCTGGTGGTCGGGTGCGCCATGCCCGAGGCGGAGCAGGGCCTGAACGTCGCGCGCAACGTCGGCTTCCTGGCCGGGCTGCCCGACGAGGTCCCGGCGCTGACGGTGAACCGGTTCTGCTCGTCGGGCCTGCAGGCCATCGCGCTCGCCGCCGGGAGGATGGCCCTGGGCGAGATCGACGTCGCCCTGGCGGGCGGGGTCGAGACGATGTCGCTCGTCCCCATGGGCGGGAACAAGACCTCGCTGCACCCCGACCTCGTCGAGCGGCGGCCGGAGGCGTTCACGCCCAAGGGCATCACCGCGGAGCGGGTGGCGCGCCGCTTCGACGTCTCGCGCCGGGCCCAGGACGAGTTCGCCCTGGAGAGCCACGCCCGGGCGGTGGCGGCGCAGCGCGCGGGCCGGTTCGAGGGCGAGATCTTCCCCGTCGACGCGACCCGGTACGACGGGGCGGGCCGGCGCACGGCCGCGCGCGTGGCGCAAGACGAGCTGCCCCGCGCCGACACCACCCTGGAGCGGCTGGCGGCCCTGAAGCCCTCCTTCGATCCGGGCGGCACCGTGACCCCCGGCAACTCCTCCCCGCTCACCGACGGGGCGGCCCTGGCGCTCGTCATGACGCGCGCCGCCGCCGAGGCGCGCGGGGTGGCGCCGCTGGGATGGCTGCGCGCCTTCGCCGTGGTCGGGGTGGCACCCGACGTGATGGGCATCGGACCCGTGCCGGCCATCCGCCGCCTCCTCTCCCGGACCGGAAAGGCGATGGAGGAGATCGACCTCTTCGAGGTGAACGAGGCCTTCGCGGCGCAGGCGGTCCACTGCGCGCGCGAGCTGAAGATCCCGGCCGAGAAGCTGAACGTGAACGGCGGTGCCATCGCCCTCGGGCACCCTTTGGGCGCGACGGGCGCGCGCCAGGTGCTGACCCTCCTGGCGGAGCTCGGGCGCCGGGGGGGACGCTTCGGCGTGGTCTCGATGTGCATCGGCGGCGGCATGGGCGCCGCGGCGCTCGTCGAGCGCGCATGAGGGACGGGGCGCGGTATGATGCGCCTCCCATGACCCTTCGCACGCCCCTCCTGGTCGCGGCCGCCCTGGTCGGCCTCGCCTCCTGCGCCACCTCCCGCAACGCCGCGCTCGCCACGCAGCTCGACGACTACAGCATCCCCAAGCCCCTGCCCGAGGTCTGGCCCGACGCGCTCCACTTCCTCTACGACCGCGGCTTCGAGCTGGTCGGCAAGGACCGGCTGGTGCTCGGCCAGGCGGAGCAGGGGGCCGTGGCGAAGTTCTTCTCCTATGGACAGGAGACGCAGCGGCTGGCCAACGGCGAGTGGAGGGCCGAGACGGCGGCCAACGACCGCCGCCAGCGCTATCGCGTGGTCGGGCGGCGGGTGGGCGAGCGCGGGTGCCGGATCCGCTTCTACTCCGTCACCACGCCCGATCCGGCCGCCTCGCTCGACATGTCCAAGGAGGGCAACGAGTACCGGGACGTCGAGCTGGAGATCGAGTTCATCGAGCGGTACGACGCCAAGTCGGCGGATCGGATGCTCAAGGCCGCCCAGGGCGG
>JAJYHA010000305.1 GCA_021784995.1 Myxococcales bacterium | reverse complement strand
CGCGGGCCGTGGCGGCGCCCCCGTTGTCCATGCCGTGGTTGTGGTCGTCGTGGTACCAGCCGAGGTTGAGCTCGGCCGAGCCGTACTGGCCGCGCGCCCCCACGCCGAGGGTGTTCGACACGTCGTTGAGGGGCGCCGCGGGGTTGCCCGGGTTCGCGGCCATGAACGTGTTGGAGTGGTACCCGAACCCGTACAGCGAGAGCGCGTTCTCGGCCCAGGGGTGGAGCGGGTCGGCCGCCCCGGTCGACCCCTCGCCGTCCTCGCGCATGCCACCGATCTTGAAGCCGACCCGGCCGTAGAAGTCCTCCGCGGGCGTGCGCAGACCGGTGGCGCTCGCGCCTGCGTTCAGGCCCACCGCGTAGTCGAGGCGCCCCGCCAGCACGCCGTTCAGCTCGATCCCGTTGTAGTTGTCGACGAGCTGGAAGGCGCTGCCGTTGCCGAGCAGCTGACCCACCGGAGCGTTCGTCACCAGCTGGTCGGCGATGAAGGAGGAGTGGGGCCCGAAGGGCGTGATGTTGGGGAACCCTCGGCCGACGATCAGGTTCACGGCGTGCTTGGGGCCGAAGAGGTCACCGAACAGCACCTGGAAGTGCTCGATGGCGACCGTGCCGTCGCTCGAGAACGTCGCCTCGCCCCAGTACGTGATGGTGTCGTCGACCGCGCCCCCCATCCAGAGGTGCCCCTCGCTGACGAGGTCGTTGAGCGACAGCACGGTCCCCGGCTGGGCGGCGCGTCCCGCGCTGGAGGTGCCGGAGGGGATGAGGACGGCCATGCCGTTGGCGCCCACCGAGACCGGCGCGGAGATGGGGAGCGTGCCGGGCCACACCGAGTCGGGGAAGGTCTTCTTGTTCGCCTCCTGGCCGAGCGCCACCGTGTCCTGCTTCACGTAGTCGGAGTCGACGCCCGGGAAGCGGTACCCGTTGCGCCGGAAGGCCTCGCCGAAGGGGGTCAGCTTCGGGAAGACGGTGTGGCACGTGAGGCAGCTCGTGCCGTACTTCCTCGCGAAGGCGGGGATGGCCTCGGCGCGGGGGGCGGTCGCCAGCGCGGCGAGGACGGCCAGGACCGCGGTGGCACGGACGAGCTTCGTCTCCATGATCACCTCCTGCCGGGGGCGGGATCCCCGAGGCTCGCGGGAGGTGAGTTCGATAAGCGTGCCACCGGCCGGGCGGGCCGAAGTGCGCGGGAACCGCGCTCTTCACGTCACGTGAAGGGCGCCCGCGCCGCCGCCCGCTGCCAATTTGTCAGGCCCTGGCAGGAGAGCGCGCCGCCGCCCGGAGCGCCGGCTCAGGTCGTGCGGCGCCCGGCCGGGTCGGCGCCGCCGGGCGGCTCGTCGAGCTGGTACTCCTGGATCTTGCGGTAGAGGTTGCGCTCGCTGATCCCGAGCAGCTCGGCCGCCTGGGCCCGGTGCCCGCGCGCGTGCGCGAGGACGCGCGCCAGGTGCCGCCGCTCCACCTCCCGCAGCGAGGGGATCGGTCCCTCCTCCGGCGGCGGCGCGGCCTCGGGCGCGCGGGGCGCCCCCACCTCGGAGGGGAGGTCCGCCACCGCGATGACGTCGCCGTCCGCCAGGATGGCCGCGCGCTCGACGGCGTGCCGCAGCTCGCGGACGTTCCCGGGCCACGCGTAGGCGCTCAGCGCCGCCGTCGCCTCGGGGGAGAGGCGCTTCCGCTTCCCGTACCTCGCGTTGTGCCGCGCCAGGAAGTGCTCGGTCAGGAAGGGGATGTCGCCGCGCCGGTCCCGCAGCGGCGCGAGCTGCAGGTGGATGGCGTTGAGCCGGAAGAAGAGGTCCCGCCGGAAGCGGCCGTCGGCGATCATCTTCTCCAGGTCGCGGTTCGTGGCGGCGATGAGCCGCACGTCGACCGTGATCTCGCGCGAGCCTCCGACGCGCCGGAAGCGCGAGGTCTCCAGGACCCGCAGCAGGCTGGCCTGGAGCGCCGGGCTCACGTCCCCGATCTCGTCGAGGAAGATCGTCCCGCGATCGGCGCTCTCGAAGAGGCCGTGGCGCAGCTTCACCGCGCTGGTGAAGGCCCCGCGCTCGTGGCCGAACAGCTCCGACTGGAGCAGGTTGTCCTGGAGCGAGGCGCAGTCCACGGTCACGAACGGCTGGCCGGCCCGCTCGCTGGCCTGGTGGATGGCCGCGGCCACCATCTCCTTCCCGGTGCCGGTCTCGCCGCGGACGAGCACCGTCGAGTCGGTGGGGGCCACCTTGAGGATGAACCGGCGCAGCTCCTCGTGCAGCGGTCCCTGGCCGATGATCTCCGCCCAGAGCGTGGAGGGCTGGAGGCCGTCGCGCAGCCGGGCGTTCTCCTCCCCCAGGCGGTGGTGGTCGAGGGCGCGCTGCAGCGCCAGCTCGATGGCCGCCAGCGCCAGCGGCTTCTGGAGGAACTCGTAGGCGCCCAGCCGCATGGCGGCGATGGCGCTGTCGATGGTCCCGTGCGCGGTGAGGACCACCACCTCCACCCCCGGGCGCTCCTCGCGGAGGCGCTGCAGCACCTCCAGCCCGGAGCGGTCCGGCAGGGACAGGTCGAGCAGCACCACGTCGGGCTCGGGCTGCCCGGAGAGGCGCAGCCCCTCCTCGCCCGTGGCGGCGGCCGTGACGGCGTGGCCGAGCCTCCCCAGCTCGGCCACGAGCAGGGCGCGCAGCGTGTCGTCGTCGTCGACGACGAGGACGTTCACGACGGCAATCCCCGCTCCCGCTGCGCCTGCGGCGCGAGGGACGCCACGCTCGCGCGAAGCCGGACCGTGAAGGTGGTCCCCGGGCCGGGGCCGTCGGCGAGCTCGAGGGCGCCCCCGGCGCGCGCGACGAGCATGCGGCTCATGAAGAGGCCCAGGCCGGTCCCGGTGCCGTCGTGCTCCGCGCGGTGGAAGGGCCGGAAGAGGCGCTCCCGCACGTGCTGCGGGATGCCCCGCCCCGTGTCGGCGACGGTCGCCGTCACGCTCTCGCCGTCGAGGCCGACCGCGATCCGGAGCCGGCCGCCCGAGGGCATGGCCTTGAGCGCGTTCAGCGCCAGGTTCAGGAACACCTGCTCGACCACCAGGGCCGGCGCCGCGGCGAGCGCCGGCGTGGGACCCTGGACCTCGCAGGCGATCCCCTGGGCGCGCGCCTGCGGGCCGATCAGCGCCACCACCTCGCGCGCGGCGGAGGTGACGTCGATCACCACGTCCGTCCCGCCGGGGACCCGCGCGAACCCGAGCAGCCGCTCGGTGACGGCGCGGCACCGGAAGACCTGCTTGCGGACGATCTCGAGGTAGGACCGCATCTCCTCCGCGGTCGCCCCGGCGGGCGGTGCGCCGCCGGGTCCGAGCCGGGCCAGCAGCCCGTCCACGGCCGTGATGATGGAGGCGAGCGGGTTCCCCACCTCGTGCGCGACGCTCGACGCCAGCACTCCCAGGGACGCCAGCCGCTCGGACTGCTCCAGGCCCGCCTCGAGCTCCTTGCGCTCCGTGATGTCGCGCCACACCTCGATCACGCCCACCACCTCGCCGTGGGCCGAGCGGAGCGGCTGGGCGTAGAGCTCCTCGATCCGCGCCCCGCCGGCGGTGCGCACCACCTCCTTCTCGAGCCCGCCGGTCACCCGCGCGCGCTCGATGGGCAACCGCACGCCCTCTTCCACCTCGATGCCGGCCGTCCGGAGCAGCTCCCGGTACGGGGTCCCGGGCGGTGGCCCCACGCCCCCCAGGCGCTCGGCGCAGGCGCGGTTCACCGTGAGCACCCGCCCCTGGAGGTCGAGGAGCACGATCCCGTCCGCGACCCCGTTCACGATCTCCTCGAGCTGGCGCCGCTGCGCCGCCAGGGCGACCAGGGTCGCCTCGAGGCGCTGCGCCATCTCGTTGAAGGTCCCGGCCAGGTCGCCGAGCTCGTCGCCGCCGTCGAGCTCGGCGCGCGCCCCGAGCATGCCGGTGCCGAAGCGGCGCGTGGCGCTGCGCAGCCGCGCCAGGCGGCGCAGCACGGTCCGCTCGATGGCGAGCCCCGCGATGCCCATGATGAGCGCCAGCCCCAGCGCGCCTCCGAGCACGACCCGCCGGCGGCCGGCCTGGATTTTCCGCTGCAGCGGAGCGAACGAGCGATCGATGACCAGCATCCCGTTCACCTTCGAGCCCGACACGTGGCAGCGGCGGCACGCCTCGCCGTTCGGCAACGGCGCGAGGGTCCGCAGCGGGCCCTCGCCGTGGCGCGCCATGGCGGCCGGGGCCGCGCCGCCTTCCGTCCGCCAGCGCATCAGCTGCTCGTACTCGGCGGAGCCTTCCTGGAGCCGCGACAGCTCGCGGGCAGGATCGTTCGAGAGCTTCACCACGCCGTGGGCGTCGGTGACGCCCACCCACACGATGTCCGGCGCCCGCCCGATGAGA
>JAJYHA010000406.1 GCA_021784995.1 Myxococcales bacterium | reverse complement strand
AGGCGCGATGGCGACGAGGAGCTACGACGCGGTCGTGGTGGGGGCGGGGCCCGGCGGGTACGTGGCGGCGATCCGGCTGGCCCAGCTCGGGAAGAAGACGGCGCTGGTCGAGCGGGAGTCGCTGGGCGGCGTCTGCCTGAACTGGGGTTGCATCCCGTCCAAGGCGCTCATCGCCGCCGCCAACCTGGTCGAGGACCTGCGCGGCGCGGCGGAGCGCGGCATCTCGGCGGAGCCGCGCGTCGACGTGGCGCGGCTGCGGCAGTTCAAGGACGACGTGGTGAAGAAGCTGGTCGGCGGCATCGGGGCGCTGGAGAAGGGGAACGGCGTCGAGGTGATCCGCGGGACGGGCCGGTTCGTCGGCCCGGACGCCGTCGAGGTGGTGGGCAAGGACGGCACCACCCGCGTCGAGGCCCCCGCCTTCGTGGTGGCGACCGGGGCGCGGCCGGTGGAGATCCCCGGGTTCGCCTTCGACGGGAAGGACGTCTGGAGCGCGCGGGAGGCGGTCGGCCTGCCCGAGATCCCGGGACGGCTGGTCGTCATCGGGGGCGGCATCATCGGCCTCGAGCTCGGCACGGTCTACGCCAAGCTCGGCTCCAGGCTGACGGTGGTCGAGGCGCTGCCCGGCATCCTCGCGGGGGTCGATCCCGAGGCGGTCCGCCTGGTGCAGAAGGGGCTGCGGCAGCGCGGCGCGGTGGTGCACGTGGGCGCGAAGGCGAAGGGGTGGGAGCGGAAGGAGGGCGCGCTGGTGGTCCGCGTCGAGGTGGGCGGGAAGGAGGAGGCGATCGCCTGCGACAAGGTGCTGGTGTCGGTGGGCTTCCGGCCCGCCGCCGGGGAGCTCGGGCTCGACCTCGCGGGCGTGAAGATCG
This sequence comes from Myxococcales bacterium, assembly GCA_021784995.1. The sequence goes on along the minus strand of JAJYHA010000406.1, from coordinate 3,493 downwards.
GGCCCCGGGGCTTCGTCGAGGTGAACGAGCGGATGCAGACCAACGTCCCGTCGATCTACTGCGTCGGTGACCTCTCCGGCCCGCCGCTGCTCGCGCACAAGGCCTCGAAGGAGGGCGAGATCGCGGCGGAGGTCATCGCCGGGAAGCGGTCGGCGCGCGACTGGGTCGCCATGCCGGCCGCCATCTTCACCGACCCCCAGGTGGCCACGGTCGGCCTCTCGGAGGAGGAGGCGCGCAAGCAGGGCTACGAGCCGATCGTGGGCAAGTTCGCCTTCGGCGCGCTCGGCCGCGCCATCGCCATCGACCACACCGAGGGGTTCGTCAAGGTGGTGGCCGACAAGAGCTCGAAGCTCATCCTGGGCGTCACCATGGCGGGGCCGGAGGCGTCGGATCTGGTGGCGGAGGCGGCGCTGGCCCTGGAGATGGGCGCCTGCCTGGAGGACGTCGCGCTGACGGTGCACGCGCACCCCACGCTGCCGGAGGCGTTCATGGAGGCCTGCAAGGCGGCGCTGGGCGAGGCCATCCACGCGCTCAACCGCCCGGAGCGCCCTCGCCGGAGCGCAGGCGGCGAGGCGGCGAGCCCGACGTGAGCGCGGAGCCGGCGCGGTCGCAGCGCACGCTGCGCGTCCACCGCCTGGGGCGCGTCGAGTACGCCGATGGGCTGCGCCTCATGGCGCTCGCCGGCGAGGCCGTCCGCGCGGACGCGCCGCCGGCGACCGACCACCTCTTCCTGCTCGAGCACCCGCCCGTCATCACCCTCGGGCGCGGCGCGGAGGCGCGCAACATCGTCGCCGCCCCCGCGTGGCTGGAGCGCCAGGGGTTCGAGATCCACGAGACGGATCGGGGCGGCGACGTCACCTACCACGGGCCGGGGCAGGTGGTGGGGTACCCCGTCCTCGACCTCTCCGACCGCCGCGACGTCCGGCGCTACGTGTGGACCCTGGAGGAGGCGATGATCCGCGCCTGCGGCGACTACGGCGTCGCCGCGGGCCGGCACGACGAGCACCGGGGCGCCTGGGTGGGCCGGCGGAAGATCGGCGCCGTCGGGGTCCACCTCGCGCGCTGGATCACCTCGCACGGCTTCGCCTTCAACGTCGCGCCCGACCTGCGCCACTTCCAGGTCATCGTCCCCTGCGGCATCGCCGACCCTCGCCTGGGCGTGACGACGCTGGCGGCGGAGCTGGAGGAGCGCGGGCGGAGCGTCCCCCCGATGGCGGAGGTGGAGGAGCGCCTGGCGGGCCACCTCGCGGCGCTGCTCGAGCGGCGGCGGGAGGACGCGCGGCCGGGCCTGCGGACGGTCTCGGTGGTGCCGGTGCGGGAGGACGGGCGCGTGCTCCTGCTGCAGCGGACCGCGGAGCGGGGCGGCTTCTGGCAGCCCGTGACCGGTCACGTGGAGGCCGGGGAGAGCGCTGCGGCGGCGGCGCGGCGGGAGCTGCGGGAGGAGACGGGGGCGGACGCCGCGGTCGAGGACCTGGGCTATCGCCACGCATTCGCCGTGGACCCGGCGCTGCTGCGGCGCCCGACGGCCGGCCTGGCCGTGGTGGAGGAGTCGGCCTTCGCCGCGCGGCTGCCGGCCTCCTTCGCGTGCCGCATCTCGGACGAGCACGCCGGCCACGGCTGGTTCACCCCGGCCGAGGCGCTCGAGCGCCTGCGCTTCGCCGGCCTGCGGCGGGCGGTCCGCCTGGCCGGCGCCCCGCGCTGACGCGCTCGGGAGTGTGGCGGCCGACGGCGCTTGCAGTATCATGCGCCGCCATGATCAGCGTCGAGAAGATCGGCGGCACCTCCATGTCCCGCTTCGACGAGGTGCTCCGGAACATCGTCCTCCGGGATCCGGCCCGGGTGCATGGCCGGGTCTACGTGGTCTCGGCCTACGCCGGGGTCACCAACGAGCTCCTGGAGCACAAGAAGACGGGCGAGCCCGGCATCTACGCCCGCTTCGCCGCGGGCGGCGACTTCGGCGCGCAGCTCGACGCCCTCACGGTCAAGCTGAAGGCCATCAACGCCCAGCTGGCGCCCCTCGGCCTGGACCTCGGGGAGGCCGACGGCTTCCTGGGCCGGCGGATGCGGGAGCTGAAGGCCTACCTCGAGTCGATGCGCCACGTGCTGGCGAGCGGGTACCTGCGCCGCGACAGCGTGCTGCTGGCCGCGCGCGAGATGCTGGCCGCCGTCGGCGAGGCGCACAGCGCCTTCAACTCCGTGGCGATCCTGAAGGCCCGGGGCGTCCGGGCGCAGCTCATGGACCTCTCCGGCTTCGACGACGACGACCCGCTCACCATCGACGAGCGGATCCACAAGTCGTTCCAGGGCCTCGACCTGGGCGACAAGGTGGTGGTGGTCACCGGCTACACGAAGGGCGTCGAGGGCATCATGCGGGAGTTCGACCGCGGCTACTCCGAGGTCACCTTCAGCAAGGTGGCGGTCGAGCTGCGAGCCGACGAGGCGGTCATCCACAAGGAGTTCCACCTCTCGTCGGCCGACCCCGAGATCGTGGGCGCGCGGAACACGGTCGTGGTGGGCATGACCAACTACGACGTCGCCGACCAGCTCGCCGACGTGGGCATGGAGGCCATCCACCCGAAGGCCGCCAAGCCCATGGAGCTGGCGGGGATCGCCATCCGCCTCAAGAACACCTTCGAGCCCGATCACCCGGGCACGCTCATCACCAAGGGCTACGTGGGCAAGCAGGCGCGCATCGAGGTGATCGCCGGCTCGCCGAAGGTGACCGCGGTCGAGATCCACGATCCCTCCATGGTCGGCACGGTCGGGTTCGACCTCGGGGTGATGGAGACCTTCAACAAGCACGGCATCTCGTACATCCTGAAGGCGACCAACGCGAACTCCATCACGCACGTGGTGTGGGACCGCTCGGTCACCTCGGCCTTCATGGAGGAGCTGGAGAACCGCTACGAGGTCGTGACCGCGGCGCCGTCGGCCATCGTGTGCGTGATCGGCTCCAACATCGCCTTCCCGGGCGTCCTGGCGCGCGCCACGCAGGCGCTGGCGGAGAACGCGATCAACGTGAACGCCATCTCGCAGTCGCTGCGGCAGACGAACATGCAGTTCGTGATCGCCCGCGGCGACTACCGCAAGGCCGTCGTCGCGCTGAACCAGGCGCTCTGCCTGAACCCGCCCATCAGCGCGTGAACGGAGCCGCGAGGTGAGGATCGCGATCTACGACGCGACGATCACCGAGGGCGCCCGCGAGGCCGGCGTCCAGCTCGCGGCGCGGGACCGCCTGCGCATCGCGCTCCGGCTGTCCGAGGCGGGGGTGGCCTTCGTCGAGGGTGGATGGCCCGGCGGGCGGGGCGGCGACGCCGAGGTGTTCCGGGAGGCGCGGCGGCTCGAGCTCGGCGGCGCGCGCCTCGCGGCGTGTGCCACCCTCGGCGGCGGGCCGTGGCGCCGGGAGGCCGAGGTGCGCGCGGCGCTGGAGTCGGGCGCGCCGGTGGTCACGCTCTCGGTCCCGGTCGTGCGCCCGGGGCGGGGCGGCGGCGGG
>JAJYHA010000439.1 GCA_021784995.1 Myxococcales bacterium | reverse complement strand
CCGGGGCTGTGGCAGGTGCGGGTGGAGGAGCGCGGCCAGGCCCGGCTCGACCCGCGGCTCGCCTTCGCCGTGCTCCCCGATCCACGCGAGAGCGACACGTCGCGGCTTGACCCGCAGGAGCTGACCGCGTATTTCGGCGGCGAGACGCACGCGCGGCTGGCGGGAGCCCGCACGGCCGGCGAGCGCGAGTTCCCTCTCTGGTCGCTGCTGCTCGCGCTCGGGCTGGCCGCGTTCCTGGCCGAGGGGCTGCTCGTCTCCTGAAGGCGCCCGGCGCGGCGCCAGGAGGACACGGCGGGACCATGGCGTCACCACGCAAGGGCATCATCCTGGCCGGCGGCTCCGGCACGCGGCTCTACCCGGCCACGCTGTCCGTCTCCAAGCAGCTGCTGCCGGTCTACGACAAGCCGATGGTCTACTACCCCCTGTCGGTGCTCATGCTGGCGGGGATCCGCGACGTCCTCGTCATCTCGACGCCGCAGGACACGCCGCGCTTCGAGCAGCTCCTGGGCGACGGCGGGCGGTGGGGCATCCACCTCGAGTACGCGGTGCAGCCGAGCCCCGACGGGCTGGCGCAGGCCTTCCTCATCGGCGCCGACTTCGTCCGCGGCGGGCCCTCGGCGCTGGTGCTGGGCGACAACCTCTTCTACGGCCACGAGCTGCAGCGGCTGCTCCGCTCCGCGAGCGGGCGGGCGGAGGGCGCCACCGTCTTCGCCTACCCGGTGACCGACCCGGAGCGCTACGGCGTGGTGGAGTTCGACGCGGCCGGCCGCGCGGTGAGCATCGAGGAGAAGCCGGCGGCGCCGAAGTCGCGCTACGCCGTCACGGGCCTCTACTTCTACGACGAGCGCGTGGTGGAGCTGGCGCGGCGCGTGCGCCCCTCGGCCCGCGGCGAGCTGGAGATCACCGATCTCAACCGCCTCTACCTCCAGGAGCGGCGGCTCGCGGTGGAGGTGATGGGGCGCGGCTACGCCTGGCTCGACACCGGGACGCACGAGTCGCTCCTCGACGCCGGGCAGTTCATCGCCACCATCGAGCGGCGGCAGGGGCTCAAGGTGGCCTGCCCGGAGGAGGTGGCCTGGCGCCACGGCTGGATCGACGACGCGCAGCTCCTCCGCTGCGCCGACGCGCTCGGCAGGTCGAGCTACGGCCAGTACCTGCGCTCGCTCCTGGCGACGAGGATCTACTGATGGAGGTCCGCGCCACCGCCCTCCCCGGCGTGCTCGTGCTGGAGCCGAAGGTCTTCGGCGACGCGCGCGGCTCCTTCTTCGAGAGCTTCAACCAGCGCGCCTTCGACGCCGCCGTCGGGCGGAGCGTGCGCTTCGTGCAGGACAACCACAGCCTCTCGACGCGGGGCGTGCTGCGCGGGCTGCACTACCAGCTGCCGCGCCCCCAGGGGAAGCTGGTGCGGGTGGTGCGCGGCGAGGTGTTCGACGTGGCGGTGGACCTGCGGCGCGGCTCGCCCACCCTCGGCCGCTGGGTGGGCGAGGCGCTCTCGGCCGGGAACCGGCGCCAGCTCTGGATCCCGGAGGGCTTCGCGCACGGCTTCCTCGTGCTCTCCGACGCGGCCGAGTTCCTCTACAAGACCACCGACTACTGGCACCCGGAGCACGAGCGGTGCATCCGGTGGGACGATCCGGCGCTGGGCGTCGCCTGGCCCGGGCTGGACGGCCCGCCCACCGTCTCGGCCAAGGACGCGGCGGGGACGGCGTTCGCCGCCGCGGCGCTCTTCGACTGAGGGGCGGCGGCCGATGGACACCCTCGATCGCGACGTGGCGGGGCTCTTCGCGGTGGGCTTCCACGGCACCGCGCCCTCGCCCGAGGTGCTGGAGCTGATCCGGCGCGGCGTGCACGGGGTGGTCCTCTTCGGGCGCAACGTGGAGAGCGCGGAGCAGGTGGCCGAGCTGGTGGCGGCGCTGAAGCGCGCCGCCGGGCGCCCGCTCCTCGTCTCCATCGACCAGGAGGGCGGGCGCGTGGCGCGCCTGCGCGCGCCGCAGGGCTTCACGGAGCTGCCGCCCATGCGGGCCCTCGGCCGCACCGGCGACGCCGCGCTGGCCGAGGAGGTGGGCGCGCTCCTCGGCCGCGAGCTGCGCGCGGTGGGCGTGGACCTCGACTACGCCCCGGTGGTGGACGTGGACACCAACCCCGCCAACCCCGTCATCGGCGACCGGAGCCTCTCCCGCGACCCGCGCCAGGTGGCGCGGCTCGGGGTGGCGCTCGCGCGCGGGCTGCAGGGGGCGGGCGTGGCGGCCTGCGCGAAGCACTTCCCCGGGCACGGCGACACCGCCCAGGACTCGCACCGCGACCTGCCGCGCCTGCCGCACGACCTGGCGCGGCTGCGCGCGGTGGAGCTGGTGCCCTTCCGGGCGCTGGCCGCCGCGGGCGTGGCCTCCGTCATGACCGCCCACGTCGTGTTCGAGGCGCTCGACCCGGTCCGGCCCGCCACGCTCTCGCCGCCCGTGCTGGAGCTGCTGCGGAGCGAGTGCGGCCACCAGGGGTGCGTCGTCTCGGACGACCTGGAGATGAGGGCGGTCGCCGACCACTTCGCGCTGGAGGAGGCCGTCCCGGCCGCGCTCCGGGCCGGCGTGGACGCGCTCCTCGTCTGCCACCGGGCCGAGGTGCAGCACCGGGCCATCGACCTCCTGCGCGCCGCGGTGGAGGGGGGCGGGGAGTGGACGGCGCGGCTCGCCACGGCGCGGCGGCGCGTGGAGGGACTCCTGCGCTGGGCCGGCCCCCCGCCCGACCCGCGCGCGGCGAGGCTCCGCCTCCGCACCGACCCACACCTCCGGCTGGCGGCACGCATTCCGCCGCTCTCCGCCGGGCGCGATCCCACCGAGGTCTGAGCGTGTGCCAGGACCTCTCGACGACCTTCGCGTGGGTCGCCAGCCCCGCCGGTGAGTGCCCGCCGCGCCGGATTCCAGGTAGGGAGCCGGCCGCTCTGCACGGGCGGACCGGAGTCGTGATGCGTCGCGTGGCGGAGGGCGCGACGTAACCCCTCGGATTTCCTACCTGGCGTGGGGCACGGCCGAGGAACTGCGCCGGGGACGAGAGCGCGGTACAAGGGGGTTGCACTGGGCGGGACCGCCCTGCCACTGCCATGTCCTATCTGGGGCCCAGCCTTCGCCGCTCAGCTCGCCGCGCCTCGCGGCCGTGGCGGCGTGTGCTCCCCGCGCTGCTGGTTTCCCTGCTCGTGAACGCCCTGGTGCTGTTCGAGATCAACCAGCGCTGGTCGCTCGTCCCGAGCCACGGCCCCGCCACGCCAGAACGCGACGTGACGCTGACGCCGCTCACCGCCTCCGAGTGGAACGCCAACCGGTCGATCCACGGCAGCCGCTCCTCGGCGTCGGACGCCGTCCGCCTGGCGCCGGTGGCGCCCGCGCCGCCGCCGCAGCAGCGGCAGGTGCCGGGGCAGGTGGTGGACGTGGCGCCCTCGAACGACCACACGCCGCCCAAGGACACGCGCTTCGTCTCCGAGCAGAACAACACCGTCAAGAAGGAGACACGCTCGCGCGACGCGCGCGCCGGCTTCAAGAGCACGCTCCCCAAGCCCACCTCGCCGTCGGGCGCCGTCGCGTCGCGCAGCGCCCCGGCGCCGTCCCCGGCGCAGCGGCCCGCGCCCGTGAAGGGACAGGGGCCCCGGGAGGGCGCGGCCAGCGCGCCGCAGCAGGCGCAGGCAGGATCGCGCGCCCCCGAGCGCCTGGCGCTGCTCCCCCACGGCGAGCTGCGCAACCCCATGATCGCCGTCGCGCCCGTGCCGATGCAGGCCGGAGAGGGCGGCAAGGCGGGCGGCGACGGCCGGCCCCTCTCACCGGAGGGCGCCGAGGGCTCCACCGTGCCGCCGGGGCCGCCGGGGCGCCTGGCCCTGCGCCCCAGCGCAGCCGAGTACGACCGCATCGCCGGCGGCCCCGCTCCCGACCACCTCGAGGGCGTGGAGGAGGGGGAGGGCACCTACCTCAACACCCGCGAGTGGAAGTACTCGGGCTACTTCAACCGCATCAAGCAGGCGGTCGCCTCGGTGTGGGATCCGGGGGCGTCGATGGTGGCGCGCGACCCCTCCGGCTCGCGCTTCTCCGACCGCGACTGGCAGACGCTGGTCCGCGTGCGGCTCGACACCGCCGGCGTCCTCAAGGACGTGATGGTGGAGCATGGCAGCGGGCTCGACTTCCTCGACCACATCGCGCTCGACGCCTTCCGCAAGGCGCAGCCCTTCAGCAACCCGCCGGCGGGCCTCGCGGACGAGCACGGGGAGATCGTCTTCAGCTTCGGCTTCTACGTGCAGACCGGCGCGTCCGGCATGCGCCTCTTCCGCACCCCGCATTGACGGCCGCGGCGGCGGCCGACGCCTGCGGGGGTCGTGCCCAGCGACGT
>JAJYHA010000383.1 GCA_021784995.1 Myxococcales bacterium | reverse complement strand
AGGCGCGGCAGCGCGCCGAGGCCGCGGCCCGCGAGCGCGACGAGGCCTGGCAGCGCGCCGAGGCGGCCGCCGGCCAGCTCCCGCAGGTGAGCGCGCGCGTCCAGGCGCTGGAGGCCGAGCTGACCGAGGCGCGCGGCCGGGGCGAGGCCGCCGCGCAGGAGCTCCAGCGGATCGACCAGGAGCGGCGCGGGGCGCTCGCGCAGCTCGAGGCCGCGCGCGGCGACGTGGAGCGCCTTCGACACGAGGCGGAGCAGCGCTCGCGCGACCTGGAGGCGCGCGCGCAGGAGCTGGAGGGAGCCGCCCGCGCGGCCACCGAGGCGGCCGCCGAGCGCGACCGGGTCCAGCGCGAGGCCGTCGCCGAGATCCAGGCCCGCACCACCGACGCGGCCCGCCTCGACGCGGAGCTCGCGGCGGCCCGGCGCCGCGTCAGCGAGCTGGAGTCGGAGCGGGCCGCGCGCGAGGCCCAGGTGACCCGCGGCCTGGCGGAGGCCGAGGCACAGCGGCGGACCCTGTGCGAGGAGGCGGCCGAGGCGCAGCGGCGGCACGCGACGGAGCTTCAGCGGCAGAAGGGCGCCCTTGTGGACCTCGAGCGGCGGCTCGAGGCCAGCGCCCGGGCGGAGGCGCAGGCGCGCCGGCGGGTCGCGGAGCTGGAGCGGGAACGCGCCGAGCGGGCCGCGCAGGCGGAGCGCCTGGCGGCGATCGAGGAGGCCCTCTCGCAGGCGCAGGAGGAGCTGCAGGACCTGCGCACCGAGAACGACTTCCTGAACGGCGAGGTCGCCCGGTACCAGCAGAAGAACCGCGACCTGCTCGCGCAGCTCGACCGGTAGGCCCGGCGGGCCCGGGCGAGCGGGCGCGGCTATGCTGGGAGGTCCGGCATGCCGCTCCCGCTCGCGATCTACGTCCACTTCCCCTACTGCGCCGTCCGGTGCCCCTACTGCGACTTCGCGGTCACGACGGAGCGGCACATCCCGCAGGAGCGCTACACGCGCGCCGTGCTGGCCGAGCTGGCGCTGCGCGCCGCCTCCCTGGCCCCCTACCGGGCCCGGACCCTCTACCTGGGGGGAGGGACGCCCTCCCTGTGGGATCCGGAGCGCGTGGCGGCGGTCGTGGCCGCCGTCCGGACCGTGCTCGGCCTGCCCGTCGGGGCCGAGGTGACCCTCGAGGCGAACCCGGAGTCGGCCGACGCGGGGCGCCTGGCCGCGTTCCGCGCCGGCGGCGTCAACCGCTTCTCCATCGGCGTGCAGTCCTTCGATCCGGCCGTCCTCGCCAAGCTGGGGCGACGGCACGGGCCCGAGGCGGCGGAGCGGGCCGTCCGCGCCGCGGCCGCCGTGACCGACGACGTCTCGGTGGACCTCATCTACGGGGCCCGGCGATCGTCGGTCGCCACCGCACGCGCCGACGCCGCGCGGCTGGCGGCGCTCCCCGTGGCCCACGTCTCGGCCTACGCGCTCACGCTCGATCCGGACGTGCTCGCGACGGACGTCCCCCTGGCCCGCATGCTCCGCGAGGGTCGGCTGCCGCTCCCGCCCGAGGAGGACGTCCTCGCGCAGGCGCGCGCGCTGCGAGCCGGGCTGCGCCGCGCCGGGTTCCGCCGATACGAGGTGTCCAACTTCGCCCGGCCCGGCCACGAGTCGCTCCACAACGCCACCTACTGGGAATCGGGGAGCTACGCGGGGCTCGGGGTGGGCGCGGTCGGTTGCCTCCACGCGCCGCGCGCTCCGAAGGCGCTGCGCTGGGCGAACCACCGCGCCACGGGCGCCTACCTGGAGGACCTGGAGGCGGGTCGGCTCCCCACCGCGAGCGAGGAGCGGCTCGGCTCCCGGGAGCTGCTCGAGGAGCGCATCCTGCTGGCGCTCCGGACGCGCCGCGGGCTTCCACTCGACGAGCTCCCCCGCCAGGCCGGGGCCGACGTGGCCGAGCTCGTCCGACGCCGGCTCGCCGTGCGCGCCGGCGGACACCTCGTCCTCACGTCGCGCGGCCTCGACCTGCACGGCGCGATCGCGGAGCGCCTCGTGCCGCGCGCGGCGCGGAGCGACCCGGCCTGACCGCGCCGGGGCCGTCCGTGGACGGTGGCCGTGGACCGCGTCAGCGCCGCGCCATCCCCGCCGGTGCCTCGAACACCATGGGCCGCTCCTGCGCCTCGTCGACCGCGCGCGCGAACGCGGCCCAGGTCGCGTAGGCGGAGGGGTCGATCCGACCTGCGCGGAGCTGGAAGGCGTCCCGGCGCACGAGGCCGTTCCCCTCCGCGCGCTCCTCCCGCCGGTACGCTCCGTGGGGGCCCGCCACGTCGATCGTGGGCTGCGCCTGCGCCCGCCACCCGGCCGGGAGCCGGACGGTCGCCTCCAGCTCGGTGCGCTCGTCCGACGCCACCAGCAGCCGCTCCTGGCGCTCCGGCAGCTGGAGGAAGCGCGCCGCCAGGCGGGCGGGGAAGAGCGCCGTGTCCACCAGCGCCCGGCCCGGCTCGAGCCGCGCCCAGCGCTCCACGCGGAGGCGCCACCGGACCACCAGCGGCGCCTCGGGCTCCTCCTCGCCCTCCACCCGCAGCTCGATCAGCGACGGCGCGCGGAAGCTGCGCGCCAGCGCCTGCGCCGCCGCCTGGCGCCGCGCCGCGGCGTCGATCCGCGCCAGGCCGGCGCGCAGGGCGGCCCCCTCGATGCCCAGGTACTCGTCGCACCCCTCCACCACCGCGCCCCCACCCTCGTCGACGGTCACCTGGAGGACGGTCCGCCGCCGGTCGGAGCCGGCGTCCACGGGCGTGCGCGCCCGGACCACCTCCTCCCCGGGCTCCGGGAGCACCAGGGCCTCCATCCCGCGGACGGCGGGCGGGAGCAGGCCGAACGGCGTCTCCCGGAGGGTGGGGTCGAGCCAGATGGCGCCGCTGGCCTGCTCGACGCGCAGCACGGCGTAGGCGCCGCGGTCGAGCCGCGGGAAGCGGTAGGGCGCCGGATCGCTCCGGAAGTCGCGGACCAGCGCGAGGCGCGCCCGCACCCCGAGCGCGTCGAGCACCGCCTTGAGGAGCACGGTCCGGTTCCCGCGCCCGCGCGACAGGATCGAGCCGGCGGACTCGTCGAAGCCGCCCTCCCCCTGCACCAGCTTCGCGACGCGCCGGTAGGCGGTCCGCACGAGCGCCCCCTCGCGCCGGGCGCCCTCCGGGACGGCGGCGCGGATGGCCTCGGCCAGCGCCGCGATCTCGCGCGTCGGCCGGAACAGATCGAGGAGCGCGTCGCCCATCGCCCGCGCCAGCGCCTCCTGGCCCGGGCCCGCGCCCGCCTGGACGAAGGGCAGCGCCTCCTCGTCACCGGGCGCGTTCGGCTCCGGGAGGCGCGGCGGTACGTCCTCCCGCGTCACCCGGACCCGCAGGTCGTCGCCCTCCCGCCGCGGCGCCTCCGCCGTCATGTGGTGCGCGTCGAGCTCGAGCCCGACCGCCACCGGCGCGCGGACGACGTAGGTCGAGCGCCAGAGCGGCATGTCGGCCTGGAAGAAGAAGGGATCCGCGGCGAACCCCGGCACGGCCGGGCCGCGCGCCGGAACGGTGCGGAGCCACTCCCACTCGGCGAAGTCGCCGGGCTCCAGCCCGGGCAGCGAGAGCGTCCGCTTGTCGCCCAGCGGCGCCTCGGCGTGCAGCACCGCCCCGCCGCGCTTCACCGTGCGCGCCAGGATCAGCTCGCCCCCCTCGGGGACCGTCACCTCGCCGACGCGGTCGACCGCCCGCTGGTCCCGGGCCTCCACCACGGTGTGGACGCGCTCCGTGTAGGCGCCGCCGGGGTGCACCTCCACCGCGCCGAAGTCGAGCACCGTCACGACCGAGGTCCCGTGCTGCGGCGCGACGGCCCGGTAGCGCGCGAGGGCGGCGAGGCCGTCCTCGGCCAGGTCGTCCAGCGGCTCCTGCCCGCGCTCCAGCGCGAGCGCGCGCCGCAGCGCCAGGTCCCCGCCGTCGAGCAGCAGGGCCCGCTCGCGCGCCGCGCGCGCCGCCTCGCCCTCCCCGGCCTCCTCCAGCAGCTCGGCGCGGCGCCAACGGCTTCTTTAATGCGACGCTCGGGAAAATGCTCAGCCGGCTTCGCGAGAGCAAGTATGTCGGCTACATTGATGTGAACTGCATCGCAAACGCCCGCGGCGTTTACCCGCTCGAATTCACCGCGCGCTTCGGCTATCCAACGATCAGCATCCAGATGGAAGGCATCCAGAGCCCCATGGGCGACCTTCTCTACGCGATTGCGAAGGGAGAGCAGTATCCCCTAAAAACCCAGAAAGGCTTCCAGGTCGGCGTCGTTGTCGCCGTGCCGCCGTTCCCCTATCACGACGAGAAGATGCTGCAGGTCTACAAGGACATTTCCATCCTATTCAAACGCGAGAACCTCGATGGCATCCACCT
>JAJYHA010000179.1 GCA_021784995.1 Myxococcales bacterium | reverse complement strand
CTCCGCTCCCGCCGCTCCCGCCGCTCTCGCCGCCGCGCGCCACCAGCGAGAGGAACCGCGCCTGGAGCCGCCCGTCGCGCGCGAGGAGGCCGAGGAAGCACTGAGCGTGCGCGCGGGCGCCGCGCCGGCGCGCGCCGCGGACGGTGAGGCAGGCCTGCTCTGCGTCGAGCACGCACGCCGCGCCGCGCGCCCCGAGGTGCTCCACGAGCGCCTCGGCCACGTGCCGCGCCACGTCCTCCTGGAGCGCCAGGCGGTGCGCGCAGCAGTCGACCAGCCGGGCCAGCTGGCCGAACCCCACCACCTTCCCGCCCGGCACGTAGGCCACGTGCGCCAGGCCCCGCGACGGGAGCAGGTGGTGCGGGCACATCGAGTGGAAGTCGATCCCGGTCACGGCGACCAGGTCGCGCCCCCGCGACGGCATCGCGTCCGCCAGCACGTCGGCGGCCCGGGTGCGGTAGCCGTCCACCAGGTCCTCGAGCCACGCCGCCGCCACCCGCTCCGGGGTGCCGGCCAGATCGGGCGCGCCGCGCTCGCCCGGGGGCACCACCGCGTCGAGCAGGCGGCGCACCGCCGCCGCGGCCGCGCCTCGCGCCCGGCGGGCGCCGTCAGGGGCCACGCGCCCCCCGGTACACCACGCAGCAGCCCGGGATCTCCCACAGCCGCACCTCGACCAGCCCCTCCAGCCGCGGCGCCAGCGTCTCGTGGACCCACCGCGCGATGTTCTCCGCCGTCGGGTTCTCCAGGAGGTCGTTCAGCGTCCGGTGATCGGTCCGCGCCAGCACGTGCTCCTGCACCAGCGCCTGGACCTGGCCGAAGTCGGCCACCATGCCGGCGCGCGGATCGACGTCGCCCTCCACCACCACCGTCATCCGGTAGTTGTGGCCGTGCATCCGGAAGCAGGGGCCGTCGTACCGCGGGAGCCGGTGGGCGGCCGCGAACTGGAACTCGACCTCGAGCCGGGCCCGGCGCACGTCCGTGTAGTCGATGGGGCCCATGCGCCCTGCTTATAGCCCGAACGACGCGCCCCCGCCCGCTCTGCTAATCTCCACCCTGCGCCGCGTCGCAGGGGCGACGCACCCGAGCGATGTCGCTACGCCTCCAGATCACCGCCCTCTTCGGCGCCATCCTGGTGCTGACCCTGGGGGTGGCGGCCTACCTCGGCCAGTCGATCGCCGCGCGCGCCGTCGAGGAGGCCATCCGGACCCGCACCGTCGAGGTGGCGCGCTCCGTGGTGGCCGAGATCGACCTCTCGCGCGACCAGCGCGACGCCGACCGCGCCCGCATCGCCGAGCGCCTGGCCGCCGCCCTCGCCCGCCACCGCGGGCTGCGCATGGCGGAGCTGGCGGTGCGCAAGCCCGGCAAGGACGACGTGGTGCGGATCGTCTTCGGCAAGGCCGGGCCGGAGACCACCTTCGAGCAGCGCGACGTCGTCTTCTCGCCGCGGGTCGAGGCGCAGCTGGTCGGCTCGGGCGACCAGCGCGTGGCGCAGGTGACGCTCCCCGTGAACGATCCCTTCGGGCGCCCGCTGGCCAGCATCCGCGTCGAGGGCTACGTGGAGGACGCCGAGAACATCGCCGATCGGGAGCGGAAGGTCTTCCTCTGGGTGACGCTCGGGAGCGCCGCCGTGCTGGCCCTGGCCTTCACCCTCATCCTGGGCCGGATGCTGGCCCGTCCCCTCTCGCGGCTGGCGGAGGCCATGGCGCAGGTCGAGTCGGGGGCCGGTGTGCCGGGCGACATCCCCGGCGCCGAGCGCCACGACGAGATCGGGACCGTGGCCCGCGGCCTGGACGCCATGCTGGCGCGGCTGCGCGGCTTCAGCCGCGAGCTCCAGGAGAAGGTCGACGCCGCCACGGCCGACCTGGCCCGGAAGAACCGGGCGCTGGCCGAGCTGAACGACCTGCTCGTCGAGGCGCGCCGCGACCTCACCGCCAAGGAGCAGCTCGCCGCCCTGGGGCAGCTCTCCGGGACCATCGCGCACGAGCTGGGGAACCCGCTCAACGCCATCAGCGGGCACGTCCAGCTCCTGGCGCGCGCGCCCGCGTGCCCCCCCGAGATGAAGGAGCAGCTCGCCGTGATCGACGGCGAGGTGCGGCGGATGACCGCCATCATCCGGCGCTTCCTCGACTCGGCGCGCGCGCTCCTCCCCGCCCCCGAGCCGGTCGAGATCGGCCCGCTGGTGGACGAGGCGCTCTCGCTCACGCTCTCCGCCGAGGCGCGGGAGCGCATCCGGGTCGAGCGCGACGTCCCGCCCGAGATGGGCCGCGCCACGCTCGACCCGTCCCTCGTGCGGCACGTCCTCACCAACTTCCTCTCCAACGCGGTGGACGCGATGCCCCAGGGCGGCCGGCTGGTGGTGCGGGCCCGCCGCGCCGGCGACCAGGTGGCGCTCACGGTCCAGGACAGCGGCCCCGGCATCGGGCCGGAGGACCGCAAGCACATCTTCGAGCCCTTCTACTCCACCAAGCCCCGGGGCAAGGGGACGGGCCTGGGCCTGGCCATCTGCCGCGAGATCGCGGCCGCGCTCAAGGGGCGCATCGAGGTGGAGAGCGCCCCCGGTCACGGCGCGGCCTTCACCCTCTTCGTCCCGGCGCCGGCCTGGCGGGCGACCGGCTCCTAGGATCACGGCATGGACACCCCGGCGCGCATCTTCGTGGTGGACGACGACGCCTCCAGCCGTGACCTGCTCACCCGCATCCTGGCCTCCGAGGGCCACCAGGTGACCGCGCTCGCCGACGGGCGCGAGGCGCTCGACCGGATCGCCGCCGGCGGGGCGCCGCCCGACCTGGTCGTCTCCGACATCCGGATGGGCGAGGTGGACGGCCTGCAGCTCACCGACGCGCTGCGCGCGCGCGCCCCGGAGACGCCCGTGATCCTGGTGACCGCCTTCGGCAACGTCGACGGGGCGCTGGACGCCATCCGGCGCGGCGCCGTCGACTACATCTCGAAGCCGTACGACGTGGACGGGATCAAGCTGGTCGTGTCGCGCGCGCTGGAGCAGCGCCGCCTCGCCATGGAGAACCGCGCGCTCCGGCGCGATCTGCGCGACAAGTACCGGCTCGAGAACGTCGTCGGGCGCAGCGAGGCCATGCTGCAGGTCTACAAGACGGCGGCCCGCGTGGCGGCCACCGACGCCACCGTGCTCATCGAGGGCGAGAGCGGCACCGGCAAGGAGCTGGTCGCGCGCGCCATCCACGCCACCTCGCCCCGCGCCGCGCGCCCCTTCGTGGCCGTGGACTGCGGCGCCATCGCCGAGGGGGTCCTCGAGTCGGAGCTGTTCGGGCACGCCCGGGGCGCGTTCACGGGCGCCCAGGCGACGCGCCGCGGCCTCTTCGAGGAGGCCGACCACGGGACCCTCTTCCTGGACGAGATCGGCGACGTCGGACCCAACCTGCAGGCCCGCCTGCTGCGCGCCCTGCAGGAGGGCACCATCCGCCGCGTCGGCACCAACGAGCCCATCGCCGTCGACGTGCGCGTGGTGGCCGCCTCCAACCGGGACCTCTCCCAGGCGGTGAAGGAGGGGCGCTTCCGCGAGGACCTGTTCTACCGGCTCAACGTGGTCACCCTCCGCCTGCCACCCCTGCGCGAGCGCCGCGAGGACATCGCGCTCCTGGCGGAGCACTTCGCGGCCAAGCACGGTCGCGCCGAGGGCGCGACCCTCTCGCCGGCGGCCCGCGACCTGCTCGTCGCCTACGACTGGCCGGGCAACGTCCGGGAGCTGGAGAACGTGGTGGCCCGGGCGCTGGCGCTCAACCCCTCGGGCGTGATCCTGCCGGACGACCTGCCCGAGCACGTGCGCGCGGCGCAGCGCGCGCCCCCCGCGCAGGGCGGCGGCGCGGCGACGGCCGAACGGCCCACGCTGGACGAGCTGGAGCGGCGCTACGCGGCCCAGGTGCTGCAGGAGACCGGCGGCAACAAGACGCGCGCCGCGGAGATCCTGGGCATCGACCGCAAGACGCTCTACCGCCTGCTCGGCGAGTGACGGGCGGCGCCTGGCGCGGCGCCGCCGCCCGGGCTCACGGGCTGCCCGAGGAGCTCGAGGAGGTGCCGCCCCCGCCCGCGCCCGGTGCGGCCGCGGCTGCCTGCGCCGCGGCCTCGGCGGCCTCCGCGCTCGCGTTGAGGGCGTTCTTCAGGACCTGGCTGGGACGGAAGGTGAGCACGCGCCGCGCGGAGATCTCGATCTCCTCCCCCGTCTGCGGGTTCCGGCCGACGCGCGACTTCTTGTCGCGCACGATGAAGTTCCCGAAGCCCGAGATCTTGATCTTCTCCCCCCGCTCGAGCGTCTCCTTGATCGTGTCGAATACCATCTCGACGATCTCGGCGGCCTCCTTCTTGGAGAAGCCCACCTTCTCGTAGACGCTCTCGATGATGTCGGCCTTGG
>JAJYHA010000189.1 GCA_021784995.1 Myxococcales bacterium | reverse complement strand
CGGCGAGCTGGTTGATGCCGGTCTACACGCGAGAGTTCTACGACTCGCTGCCGGGCTGGGACAGGCGCATCCAGCGCGCCGCGTTCAAGCAGGCGGCGTTGCTCGCGCAGGACCATCGCCACCCGAGCTTGCGCGCGCTGCCGCTGGAAGGGCTGCCGGGGTACTACCGCGTGCGCGTCGCGACGGACGTCCGCCTCATCTACCGCCGGACCGAGCGGCAGAACACCATCGAGATCCTCTCGCTCATCGACCGCGAGGATCTCGATCGATACGTCAAGCAGGCCAAGACGCGCGCCACGTGACCTCGCGCTGCGCCGGCGGCGCGGACGGGTGCTGCGCGCCGGGTCCGGCGGCGACGGTCAGGGCCGGGGCGGCCTCCGCCGCGCGGGAGGGTCGTCAGGAGAGCTTGCGGTAGACGCCGACGACGACGCCCAGGATCATGGTGGTCCGGAAGTCCTCTCGGCGGACGTAGATGGGCGCCATGCGCGGGTTGGACGGCTGAAACCGGACGCGATCACCCTCGAAGTAGATCCGCTTCACGGTCGCCTCGTCGTCGATCAGCGCGACCACGATCTCGCCGTCGTCCGCCTGGAGCTGCTTCTTCACGAAGATGTAGTCGCCCGAGAGGATCCCGTCGCCGATCATCGAGTCGCCCTGCACGCGGAGCCCGTAGACCCGCTTGCTCGTGCCGAGGAAGAAGCTGTCGACCTGGACCGTGTCCTCGACCTGCTCCTGCGCGAGGATCGGCTGGCCGGCGGCCACGCGCCCGATGATCGGGATCTCCACCAGGCGGGCCGCCTGCCGCGCCTCCCGCCGCGCCGTCAGCGACACCACGTTGTCGTTGCGCCCGCCGCCGAGGACACCGCGGGCCGCCGACGTGGGGATGAGCGCGCGCGACTTGACCGGGTCGCGCTGCAGGTATCCCTTGCGCTCCAGCGCCTTCAGGTGGTCGTTGACGCCGTTCGTGGACGCGATGTCGAGCGCCTCGCCGATCTCGCGGATGGTGGGCGGATACCCGCGGTCGTCGATCTCGCGCGCGATGAAGCGCAGCACCTCGAGCTGCCGGTCTGTCAGTTCCGTGGCCATCGCGTCGCCTCCTGAACGGCAGTATACTGCGCCCACGTTCAGGAGCAAGGATTTGCGCCTCCCGCTAGGTTGCGCCCGTGCCGCCTCCCACCACCCTGCAGGCCGTCGCCATGGGAGCCCGCGCCTCGGGCCGGAGCGCCTGGCTGGTCGCCCCCGGCCTGCTGGTGGCGTTCCTCAGGGCGGCCCTGGGCTGGCCGGTCCCGGTGTTCGCCGTCGCGCTCGCGCGGTCGGGCGCCAGCGCGGCGCTGCACGACGCGGGTCTCCGTCCCGGGCCGCTCCTCTCGGCCGTCGTGGCGACCCTGACGGCGCCCCGGACCCTCTTCCTCCTGGCGGGGCTCTGGGTGGCGAGCCTGCTCGTGGCCGGCGCCCTCCGCGTGGCCTGGCTCGCGGGCGCGCTCCCGACGCTGGGTCACGGCCTCGCGCGCGCCCAGGACGGAGACACGGGCTTCGCGCAGGGGATGGCGTTCGGCTTCGCGCCGTTGCTGGGGACGGCCCTGCTGGGCTTCGCGCTCGAGATCGGCGCGCAGCTCTTCGCGCTCTGCGTCTATCTGGCGGCGGCCCTGGTCGCGCTGCGGGGCGGCGGGGGGCAGCCGACGCTGGCCGCCGGGCTCGCCGCGGCCGCGCTCACGACGGCGCTGGCCGCGCCGATCGTCGCCTCGCTGGTCGCGGACGCGGCGCTGGCGCGGAGCGCCCTCTCGGGCGACGCCCCCGCTCGCGCCCTCGCGGAGGGGCTTCGTCGGGTCGCGCTCCGCCCCGGCGCCTTCCTCCTCTCCGCGTTCCTGTTGGGCGTCGCCGGCGCGGTGGTGCTCGGCGCCGCCGAGACCATGGAGACGGCCGTCCTCGGGTTCGCGAGCGGCGCGCCGGCGCTCCTGGCCGTCCTCCCGCGCCTGCTCGCGACCACGCTCGCGGCGGCCCTGGCCACGCTCCTCGAGCTGTGGCGGCTCGGGACCGTGGCCGCCCTGGCCTGCGCCGAGGAGTGAGCGGCCGCGCCCGCGGTCAGAAGAACCGTCGCAGCCGGACCTTCCGCCGCTGCATTCCCAGGAGGTGGAGCGCCACCACCGCCCCGGAGAGCGTCGCGGCCACCAGCAGGGCGGCGGCGGCCACCAGGCGCAGGCCGGCCCAGCCGGCGAGCGCGCGCCCGAGAAGGGAGAACGCGCCCACCGTCAGCCCCGACGCGACCAGCCCCAGGAAGACCGTCAGGCCCAGGAGGCGCACGTTGGCGGCGATCCGCTCCAGCTCGACCGAGCGGACGTTGACCCGGAACTTGCCCGCCTCGAGGTCGACCAGGATCTGCTGGAGCTGCGCCGGGACGTCCTCCGCCAGGCCCTGGAGCTTGAGCAGCGACTTCATGACGGTGCCCGAGGCGTCGCCCGGGTTGAAGCGCGACAGCAGCAGCTCCTTGGCGTAGGGCAGCCCCACCTCCAGGATGTCGAGCCGGGGGTAGAGGCGGCGGATGATCCCCTCCACCGTGACGCTGGCCTTCGAGAGGACGGCGTACTCCTTCGGGATCCGGATCCGGTGCTTCACCGCCAGGTCGAGGAGGTCGCGCAGCAGCGTCGAGGTGCGGATCTCGTCCAGCCGGAGGCCGAGATACCGATCGAGGATGGCGGCGATGTCGCCGCGGAACGCCGTGATGGGCGAGTGCTCCTCCGGCACGCCGATCCGGTTCAGCGCCCGCGCGACCGTCTCGGGGTCGCGGAGTGCCGTGGCCATGATGAGGGTGACGAGCGCCTCCTGCATCGGGCGCGTGAGGCGCCCCACGAGGCCGAAGTCGAGCAGGGCGATGCGGTTCCCGGGGAGCACCAGGATGTTCCCCGGGTGCGGATCGCCGTGGAAGAGGCCGTCCTCGAAGAGCTGCCGGAACGACGCCTCGATGATGTTGCGCGCCACCTGCTCGAAGTCGTACCCGGCCTCGGGGGTGATGTCGCTCACCTTCACGCCCTCGACGTACTCGAGGGTGAGCACCGACCCGGACGAGAGGTCGCCGTAGACGCGCGGGATGACGACGGAGGGGCGCTCCCGGGCCGCCTCCGCCATGGCGCGCGCGTTCTGCGCCTCGTTCGTGAAGTCGAGCTCCTCGTGGATCGCCCGGTCGAACTCCTCGACGATGCCGGTGGGCGTGTAGACGCCCGTCTCCTCGACCACCGCCTCCACCAGCCGCGCCAGCTGGTAGAGGATCGCGACGTCCGACTCGACGCGCTGCCGGATGCGCGGGCGCTGCACCTTGACCACCACCGGCTCGCCCGCGTGGGTCCGGGCGCGGTGCACCTGCGCGATGGACGCAGAGGCGAGGGGACGCTCGTCCAGCTCCGCGAAGCAGCGCTCCACCGGGCGGCCGAGGCCCCGCTCGATCTCGGCGCGCACCTCGGCGATGGGGAAGGGGGGGACGGCGTCCTGCAGCTCCGAGAGCTCGTCGATCCAGTGCGACGGCAGCATGTCCGGTCGCGAGGAGAGGAGCTGGCCCAGCTTGATGAAGGTGGGGCCGAGGTCGACCAGCAGCTTGCGGAACCGCTGCGCGGTGCGCGGATCGGGCGCCGGTCCGGCCGGCTCGACGTCCGCGGACGCGCGCCGCACCTCCTCCGCCGCGCCGCCCAGGATCTCCCGCAGCCGTGACTGGTCGAGGTAGGCACCGAACCCGTGCCGGGCCACGATCACGAGGATCTGGCGAAGCCGGTTGAGATCCTGCAGCGCCTCCTTCAGCACGCGGGGGAAGGTACCAGAGGCGCCCCGGGCCTGCCACGCGCGAGCGGGCCGGGCGCGTCCGGCGGTCGCGCGTCGCCCGCGCGAAAGCGCTGTCGGACCGGGCGCATACCATCCGGCCGATGACGGAGACCTCCGCCGCCCCAGCGCTCGTCCCGCCGGCCGCGCTCACGCCCATGATGCGGCAGTACTGGGAGACGAAGTCCCGCCACCCGGACTGCATCCTCTTCTTCCGGCTGGGCGACTTCTACGAGATGTTCGCCGACGACGCGCTCAAGGCGTCGGAGGCGCTGCAGATCACGCTGACCGCGCGCTCGAAGGGGGACGATCGCGTGCCGATGTGCGGCGTCCCGTACCACGCCGCGCGCGGCCACGTGGCGAAGCTGCTCGAGCGCGGGTTCAAGGTCGCCATCTGCGACCAGGTGGAGGAGCCCGGCCGCTCCCAGCTCGTGCGCCGCGAGGTGACGCGCGTCGTGACGCCCGGGACCGTCCTCGACGAGCAGGTGCTGGAGCCGCGCGAGGCGGCGTACGTGGGGGCGCTCGCGCTGCGCCCCGAGGGCGGCGGCGGGCTGGCGCTGCTCGACGCCTCGACGGGCGAGCTGAAGGCCGGCGAGCTGCCGAGCGACGCCCGGCTGGTGGACGAG
>JAJYHA010000183.1 GCA_021784995.1 Myxococcales bacterium | reverse complement strand
TGACTCGTCGTCGGTGCTTCCCCGTCCGCCCGTTGCTCGGGCTCGCCCTTCACGAACGAGAACGAACACCGTAACCAGGACCTAAACCACGTCCCCGATTGACAGGCCGTTTCATCCTAGATGAGCCCGTGCGCCACCATGGCCTTGGCGACCTTGATGAACCCGGCGATGTTGGCGCCCATGACGTAGTTGCCGGGCATCCCGAACTCGTCGGCCGTCTCGAAGCAGGCGCGGTGGATGCCCTGCATGACGTCGCGCAAGCGCCGCTCCGTGTACTCGAAGGTCCAGGTGTCGCGGCAGGCGTTCTGCTGCATCTCCAGGGCGCTGGTGGCGACCCCGCCCGCGTTGGCCGCCTTCCCGGGGCCGTAGGCGATCTTCGCGTCCAGGAAGACGCGCACGCCCTCGGGGGTGGTGGGCATGTTGGCGCCCTCGCCCACCGCGATGCAGCCGTTCTTGACGAGCAGCTTCGCGTCCTTGCCGGTGATCTCGTTCTGGGTCGCCGAGGGCATCGCCACCTGGCACGGGATCTCCCAGATGTTGCCGCCCTCGACGTAGTGCGCCTGCTTCTGGTACTGGACGTAGTCCTTGACCCGCCGGCGCTCCACCTCCTTCAGCTGCTTGAGCAGCTTGAGGTCGATCCCCCGCTCGTCGAGCACGTAGCCGTTGGAGTCCGAGACGGCCACCACGCGGCCGCCGAGCTGGTGGATCTTCTCCACGGTGTAGATGGCCACGTTCCCGGACCCGGAGACGACGCAGCGCTTCCCGTCGAAGGAGTCCTTGCGGACCTTCAGCATCTCGTCGACGAAGAAGGTCGCGCCGTAGCCGGTCGCCTCGGTCCGGACCAGGGAGCCGCCGTAGTCGAGCCCCTTGCCGGTGAGCACGCCCGCCTCGTACTTGGAGGTGAGCCGCTTGAACTGGCCGAACATGTAGCCGATCTCGCGGCCGCCGACGCCGATGTCGCCCGCCGGGACGTCGGTGTACTCGCCGACGTACCGCCACAGCTCGGTCATGAAGCTCTGGCAGAAGCGCATCACCTCGTTGTCCGACTTGCCCTTGGGATCGAAGTCGGAGCCGCCCTTGGCGCCGCCGATGGGCAGGCCGGTGAGCGCGTTCTTGAAGATCTGCTCGAAGCCGAGGAACTTGATGATGCCCAGGTAGACGGAGGGGTGGAAGCGCAGGCCGCCCTTGTAGGGGCCGAGGGCGCTGTTGAACTGCACGCGGAAGCCGCGGTGGATCTGCACCTCGCCCCGGTCGTCCTGCCAGGGTACCCGGAACATGATCTGCCGTTCCGGCTCGCAGATCCGCTCGATGATCTTCCGCTCCGTGAACTCGGGGTACTTGGTGATCACGGGCCCGAGCGACTCCAGCACCTCGCGGACGGCCTGGTGGAACTCGGCCTCGCCGGGGTTGCGCCGCAGGACGTCCTGGTAGATCGGCTCGATCTTGATGTGGAGCGGTGCGGACATGGTTCTGCCTCCGGGTGGGTAGGAAAGGGCGAAAGTGTGCACCCATCTCGAGCCGAATGCATCGACAACGAGCATTACGTGCTCAAAAAATGGGCAGACATGTTGTCGCAGGGTGGGCGAAAGTGGGTGCCCGGATCTGGAGGTCAGCGCCCGGCGGCGCCCGCCAGGAGGTAGCAGAGCACCTGCTGGTCGACGCAGCTCGCGTTCAGCCACAGCTCGCGCTCGCCCTCCGCGCCGGGGAAGTCGACGACGTGCACGACCTCCGCCATGCGCGCATCGGACGGCGAGAGCTCGAGCAGCCGGTTGGACGCGCGGAGCAGGCGCTCCCCGTCGAGGCGGTGGCCGGGCCGGGCCGGATCGAGCGCCAGGTAGAGCATGCTGGACTCGACCAGGTCGTTGAAGAAGTGCGAGCCGAGCGGGAGCTCCGGGACGGCGCCGGGGCCGGCCTGCACGATCTCGCAGAGCGCGGTGGCCCCGCGGATCTCGGCGAACGCGACCGGCACGCCGAGCGACGGCGTGCTCGTTCCCCAGCGCCCCGGGCCGATCAGCATCAGGCTGCGCCGCTCCCCGGCGCGCCGGACGACCCGCCCCACCACGCGGGCCACCTCGTAGCGGTCCTGCGTGCCGAGCGCCCCGTAGGCCGCCGGATCGACGTAGACCACCCGGTCGATGCGGGCGCTCGAGCTGGGCCCGATCACCGGCCCCCGGGAGGCGAGCAGCACCGCCTCGTCGGCGAGCTCCGTCGGCGGCGGCTCGTGCACGCCGCCCTCGCGCACCTGGAGCGGCCGGCACTGGACCACGTGGAGGCGCAGCCCGCCGCGCAGGAAGTTCGCCGTGAACTCGACGTCGACCGGGTAGCCGTAGGCGCCCTCCAGCGCCTTCAGCAGCGCGCGGAAGTGCTCCACGAAGGGCGTGTCGGCCAGCAGCCGCTCGAAGGTGAGGACCCAGCTCGCGCCCCGCCGCGGCGCGACGAGCAGGTCGACCGGGAGGCGGGTGCTGTCGCGGATCACCTCGTCCATCGACGCCGACACCAGGCGGTTCGACTCGAGGTCGAGGACGTCGATGCGCCGCTGCGCGTGCTCCGTCACCTTCTCGGGCGTGGTCTCGGGCCGCCGCGCCGGCGCGTTGAGGGCGACGATGCGCGTGTAGTCGTCGTCGGCGCGCTCCACGGCGCGCGTCCCCAGGCCGCACACGAGGCGCATCACGCCCGCGCGCGGGTCGATCTCGCGGCTCCAGACGTAGGGGTTGTAGGAGAGCGCGACCCCCGCCAGCTGCGGGTAGAAGAGCTTCCCGTGCAGCTCGCCCGACACCCGCTGCACCAGCACGGCCATCTGCTCGTCGCGGTCCAGCAGCCCCCGGTCGCTCCGGTAGAGGAGCGCCTCGTCGCTCATGGTGCTGGCGTACACGGTCCGGATCGCGTCGAGCAGCGCGCGCAGCCGCTCGCGCGGCGATCCCTGGTTGGCGCAGAAGACGCTCTCGTACTTCCCGATGAAGGCGTTCCCGAAGCCGTCCTCGAGCAGGCTGGACGAGCGCACGATGATGGGGGACTGGCCGAAGTACTCCAGCATGCCGACGAGCTGGCGCTCGATGAAGGGCGGGAAGCTCCCGGCGCGGATGCGGTCCCGCGCCTCGGCGGCCGCGTCGAGGAACGCGCCGCCGGCGCGCTGCTCGCGCCGGGAGCGCCAGCAGCCGTTCCGCACCAGGTAGGTGTAGAACACGTCGGAGCCGACGAACCACGAGTCGTGCGGCTCCAGCAGGGTGCGCCAGCGCGCGTCGGACTGCGCCAGGATGGCCCGGGCGAGGAGCATGCCGAGCGCCTTCCCGCCGATCTGGCCGGTGCCGATCATCCGGCGCCGGACGGCGAGCAGGTCGTCCACCCCCAGGAAGCGCAGCGCCAGGTCCGCCAGCCGTTCGTCGCGCGTGAGCACCATGGGGAGGAGCGCCCGGAGGGTGGCGCGCGCCTCCTCCGCCGGCCGCGCGCCCGCGGCGACCGCGTCGCGCACCTCGCGCGCGTGCTGGAACTTGCGATCCCAGACGTCCACGCGGCCGACGTCGTCGGCCGGGCGCTCCGCCCGCGCCACCAGGACCTCGGCCAGGGCCGCGCTGTCGGTCAGCGGCGCGAAGGCGTCGCCGTGGCGGACGTGCGGCAGGTACATCGTCAGCGAGCGGCGGCCGTCCACCTTGAGCGGGTGCACGTACAGCTCGTCCCGGTGGCGGAACACGTCGACCAGCAGCTGCGTCGTGTCGCGGATGGCGTCCACCGCCTCGTGCGAGTGGCTCCCCCGCGCCAGCGCGAAGTACGTGACCGTGTCGAGCTCGTAGAGGTACGGGCAGGTGACCGTGAAGAAGTTGCCCAGCATGAGGTCGCTGAACCAGTCGGCCGCCAGGTCCGACAGGCAGTCGAACACGTAGAAGGTCCCGGGGCCGGCCCGCTCGATCACCTGGTGGATGGAGGCCGTGAAGCTCTCGAAGCCCACGCCGGGGTTCAGCCGGTGGATCTCGGCGCCGCGGCCGTCGTCCACCAGGGGCGCGTGGCGCGCGAAGCGGAAGTAGACCAGGCGCCGGCCGTCGGCGAGCGCCGCCTCGACGAAGGGGCGGACGAGCGCCGCGTAGTCGTCGGTCGACTCCACCTGCCACACGACGTTGTCGCCCGGTCTCAGGCCGCGCAGCACGCCGTCGAGCGACGCGAGTCCGGTGCTGGGGGGGGTGGTGGGCACGGGTCGCTCTCCGTTCTCGTCAGCGCTGCCAGAGGATGCGCCGCTCCTCGGTGGGGACGATGGCGTCGGGGTGATGGGGCATGACGCGGACCGTGTAGTCGCCCCAGGGCCGGCCGGCGGGGACGGTGGCGCGCCAGGTCCAGGCGTTGACGGCGCCCGCCATGGCGCCGATCCGCTCCATCGGCACGCGCGCCGGCGCCTCCGCGTCGGGCGCGGGCTCGGCGTAGAGCTCCGCGCGGACGGCGTCCGGGGGGAGCTCGCCGGTGTAGAGCTGCGCGGTGAAGGTGGCCGAGCCGTCGCTCTCCTCGACCGACACCTTGCCGAGGTGCACCTCGTGCCAGCGCGCGTCGAGGGAGGCGTGCCAGCGCACCAGGTCGCGCGCCACCTGGGCGCCGTCCGCGGCGCGGCGGCGGAACGCGGCGGCGGCGGGGAGGTAGAGCTGCTCGGCGTACTCGCGCACCATGCGGTTGGCGCTGAAGCGGGGCGTGAGCAGGCCCATGCTGGCCCGCATCCGCCGCGTCCACTCGCGCGGGATGCCCTCGTCGTCGCGCGCGTAGAAGGCCGGCACCACCTCGCGCTCGAGCGTCGCGAGGAGCTGGTCCGCGTCGTGGGCGTCGTCGCCCGTGCCGCGCAGCGCCCACCCGACGTCGGGCGTGTAGGCCTCCGCCCACCACCCGTCCAGCTCGGAGAGGTTGAGCCCGCCGTTCACGAGCACCTTCATTCCGCTCGTGCCGCACGCCTCCCAGGGGCGCAGGGGCGTGTTGAGCCAGACGTCGACGCCGGCCACCAGGTGACGGGCCAGGTCGTGGTCGTAGTCCTCCAGGAAGACGGCGCGCGCGCGCACGTCGGGCCGGTGCACGAAGACGGCCCAGGCCTGGACCAGCCGCTTGCCCCAGTCGTCGTCCGGGTGGGCCTTGCCCGCCACGACGATCTGGACCGGGCGATCGGCGCTCGACAGCAGCCGCACCAGCCGCTCCGGATCGACGAGCAGCAGGTTGGCGCGCTTGTAGGCCGCGAAGCGGCGGGCGAACCCGAGCGTCAGCACGTTGGGATCGAGGGCCCCCGCCGCGCGCGCGACGGCCGCTTCGTCCTCGCCCCTGCGCCCGAGCTGGAGCGCCAGGCGCTCGCGCGCGCGGTGGATGAAGGCGTGGCGCGCCTCGGTGCGGAAGGCCCACAGCTCCTCGTCTGAGGCGGCGTCGAGCCCGCCCTCCACCGCGCGCTGGTCGTCGAGCCAGCGGCGCGCCCCGCAGTGCTCGGTCCAGAGCCGGTCCGACGGGTCCGAGTGCCACGTGGCGACGTGCACCCCGTTCGTCACGTGCGTCACCGGCACCTCGTGCACCGGCCAGCGGGGAAAGAGGTCGTGGAACAGCTGCCGGCTGACCTGGCCGTGGAGGCGGGACACGCCGTTCGCGTGCCCGCAGGTGCGCAGCGCGAGGTAGGCCATGTTGAAGGGCTCGGTCCGGTCGGGCCCCCTGCCGAGGGAGAGCAGGACCTCGAGGCCGACGCCCAGGTCGTCCAGCTCGAAGGCGGGGAAGTAGCGCGCGAGGAGCGCCGGCGGGAAGCGATCGAAGCCGGCGGCGACGGGCGTGTGGGTCGTGAAGAGGTTGCCGGCCCGCGTGGCCCACAGGGCGCGGTCGAAGGAGATGCGGTGCTGCAGCGCGAAGCGACGGGCGCGCTCGATGGCGGCGAAGGCGGCGTGGCCCTCGTTCAGGTGGCAGACGTCGGCCTCGACCCCGGCCGCCTCCAGGGCGCGCCAGCCGCCGATGCCGAGCACCAGCTCCTGCAGCAGCCGAACCTCCGGGCCGCCCCCGTACAGCTTCGCCGTGATGCCGCGATCGGCCGGCGCGTTGAGGGGGTCGTTGGAGTCGAGCAGCAGCAAGGTCGAGTTGCCGGCCGTGGCGCGCCACACGCGGAGGGCGAGGTGACGCCCCGGGAGGGCGAGGCGGACGTGCTCCCAGCCGCCCTCGCCGTCGAGCACCGGCTCGATGGGCAGGCTGAGCGGGTCGTTGTAGGGGTAGGTCTCGCGCTGGGCGCCGCCCGGGTCGATGCTCTGGCGGAAGTAGCCCTCCTGGTAGAGGAGCCCCACCCCGACCACGGGGACCCCGAGGTCGCTCGCCGCCTTCAGGTGGTCCGCCGCGAGCACGCCCAGGCCGCCTGCGTAGAGCGGGAGGGCCTCGCCGAAGCCGAACTCCAGGCTGAAGTAGGCGACCGCACCCAGCGGCGCCTCGGGATGGGCCTGCTGCATCCAGGTGGTCGTGGCGAGCGTGGCCCGGCGCTCCTCGTCGAAGCGTCGCAGCTCGGCCAGGAAGGCCGGGTCGTGGGAGAGGGCCTCCAGCCGGGCGGCGGAGACGCCCTGGAGGATGTGCCACGGGTTCCTGGTGCGCTCCCAGCGCTCGGGGTTGATGCTGCTCCAGAGGGTGTCGCAGGGGTGACACCAGGTCCAGCGCAGGTCCATCGCGAACTCCGCGATGCGCTCGATGCTGGGAGGGAGCCGCGAGGGGAGGCAGGAGTGGACGAGGGCGGTGGTGGGGCGCTCTGGCATGCCGCGGAGCGTACGCGCGCTCCGGGAGCGGGGGGTAGGACCAAACGCCACAGACCGAGCCGGGTGTCACGCCCGGCCGCCTGCCCGCCCGCTCAGCAGCCGCAGGAGGGACGCTCCAGGGAGGGCGCACCGGCCGGGAACCAGGAGGGCGCGACGGCCACCGGCAGCGGTCCGGGGCTGCCAGGGGAGGGCTCGAGGAGATGCGCGATGGGGCGCGCGTGGCGGGCGAACGTCAGGTCCGTCACGACCGCGGCCTCCGGATCGAGGAGCGATCGTGCCACCGCTGCGTCCAGCACCTCGGGCGGGCCGAAGGAGAGGAGGAGATCATGCTGCGCCACCTCCTCCGCGTCGCGCTCGTGCAGGGCGCCGCCCACGTGGACGAGCTCGAACCCGCGCTGGCGCGCCAGGAGGAGCCGCGAGGCGGGGCGCCGCTCCACCTGCGCCACCAGCCCCGCCACGGCCGAGAAGAGCGGCCAGGCCAGCGACCACCCCGGCACGTCGCGCGTCCGCTCCCCGCGCCGGCGGCGCACGGTGCCCAGCGGCGCCGAGGGCCCCGTCCAATCCTCTTCCCATGTGGAGCGCAGGCGGTCGAGGCCGGCCAGCGCCACGAGGGCCGTGTCGCCGACGTCGCGCACGACGAGATCGAGCGCCCCCACGACGAAGAGGCCGGACGGGATCTCGTGAGCGCGCAGGACGTCGGGCGCCCCCGTCGCGTCGAGCCAGCCACCCTCGACGAACGCCCGCTCCTCCGGCGAGAAGGCCGCCAGCTCCGGATCGGTGGGAGAGGGGTAGTACCGGATCGCGAGGCGCCCGTGCGCCAGCGGGGCCCCCTCCTCCGTCGCCGCCTCCGCCTCCTGCAGCTCGAGCGCGTGGGCGCCGGCCCGCTCCGCGAGCCACAGGTACCAGCACGGCGCCTCGCGCGGCGCGAGGCCGCCCCAGGCCTCGCTGGCGCCTCGGAGCCCGACGCGGCCCGCGATCTCGGTGGAGGCCAGGCCGCGCGCCAGCAGGGACTGCAGGTGGAAGCGCACCGCCTCGGCGGCGCTCACCGCGGCTCCGCGCGGGCCCGCAGGGGCCAGCGGCCGAAGAACTCGCGCTGCGCCAGCACCAGCGCCAGCACGAGCAGGGTCCACACCAGCGGCGTGTCCTCCGGCTGCGCGAAGCCCCTGACCTTCCCGAGCAGCCGGTCGCCCAGGCTCGAGTAGTAGAGGAGGTGGAGCGCCGCGGCGGCGAGGAGCGCCAGCGCCGTGCGCAGGAGGCGACCGCCCACCCCGCGCGGGCGCGTGAGCCAGGTGTCGATCGCGTAGGCGGCGAGCACGAAGAAGCCGGCCACCTCGCCGGCGTGGAGGTGGCGGAAATAGGGCGCGTCCGTGTACTGGCCGCCCTGGAAGGCCTCGCCCCAGACCGCGTCCATGGCCCGCAGCGCGACCGCGAAGAGCGCCATGCCCACGGCCGCCGATCCCACGAAGGCCGCCAGTCCACGGCCCGGGCCGCCCACGCCGCCGCGACGCCAGGGGCGGCCGTCCCAGAGCACCTCGGTCGCGACCAGCACGGCGACCGTCATGAGCACCCAGCCGAGGTTGAAGTAGGCGCTCCCGGTCCGGGCCAGGCCCGCCCACCAGGGCGGCACGCCCGCGAAGGTCTGCGCGGGGTAGAAGAGCTGCGTGACGTGGGGGTGGAAGAGGGTAGCGTAGGCGATCACGGACAGGACGGTCACCACGGCCAGCCGCGAGAAGGCGCGGACGCCGACGCTGGCGCCGTCCCACGGCCAGGCGCCGAGACCGGCGGGCAGCGCGATCGAGATCCAGAGGAAGGCGGTCGCGAAGTAGACGATGGCCGTGGAGGCGTTCTCGCGGGCGTTGAAGAACTCGGCCCCCACCCCGCCCGCCGCCACGATGGCGCCCGGGCTGAAGTAGGTGACGCCGTAGCGGCCGAGGAAGCCCCAGAAGAAGCCGCGCACCACGAAGAGGGCGACGAGGACGGCCCCCACGGAGAGCAGCACGCCGCGGGCCGGACGCGAGAGGTGGGCCGCGTGGAGCGGCCACCCCTCCGCCACGCGGGCCACGGCGACCACCACCGCCACCAGCACCGCAACCAGCGAGAACCCATACATCGGCGTGTAGAGCTTGAGCACGCCGTTGGGGTGGAGCAGCACGTACCAGAGGATCCAGGAGGCGACGAGGATGGCGGCGGCGGAGGCGAGCCCGAGGGTGGCGGGGCCGCGCGCCGGCGGCGCTCCCGCGTCGACGGGTGGCGCGCCGGCGGCGAGGTGGGGGGCCATGGCGTCCGGATCAGGCGAAGAGGATCGAGTCGCCGTTGGTCAGGTAGGCGTTGGAGTCGCGGGCCGTGGCCGACTGGCGCCGGTACTCGCGGAAGCGGTTGGTGCCCTTGACGATCGGGATCCCGGCCGCGAGCGCCTTCTCGGCCCACACCCAGCCGGTGCAGTGGTTGGCGGCCAGCTTCTGCAGCTTGAACGCCTTCACGCCGGCGATGATGTCGTCGAACTTGGGATCCCAGTTCTCGAAGAGGCTGATGTGGAGCCCGCCGTAGGCGCCGTACGGCTGGTAGTCCTTGAAGGTGGAGCGGGCGTACGAGAAGATCGACAGCAGGCCCGGGTGGCAGCAGCCGGTCACGGTGACGATCCCCCGGTCCTTCACGTTGAAGTAGAGGACGTTCTCGCCGCGGACGCGCAGGATGATGGGGACGTCGAACATCTTCGCCGCGACGCCCGGCATGAGCTTGTAGACCTGCTGGCCGTTCTCGCCGTCCGGGCCGGTCAGGACGAGCTCGCCGCGGTGCGGGACGTCGTTCTTCGCGAGCAGGATCTCCCGCCCCGCCTTGTCCCGCGCCGTGAAGCGCCCCTTGTCCCGCAGCAGCGCCAGGTCCTCCGGGTAGTGGGTCCGCGGCGCGATGATCTTGATCTCGGGGCGGTGCTTGAGCGTCGACTCGATGCCCCACAGGTGGTCGAGGTGCCAGTGGGAGAGGACCATGAAGTCGATCTCGCGCCGCTGCAGCATGCGCGCGATCCCGCTCCGGTCGTAGACGTAGTCCATCCAGGAGTGGCTCCACCCGCTGTCGAGCAGGATCCGCCGCTCCTCGCCCTGGAGGGTGGTGACCGTGATGAGGGCCGAGTAGCCGCCGGCGTTCTCGGGATCCCAGGGGATCGTGTACTGGTTGGTGGAGGCGCCTCCACCGTCGGTCAGGTCGGCCTTGAAGCGGTCGTTCGAGAACCAACTCGTCTCGGAGATCACGTCCACCTTCACCGACCGGACGGCGCCGATGTCGATCCGGTCGGCGGCGGCGGCGGGGCGCAGGGCGAGCAGGGGAGCGGCGACGCCGGCCGCGCCTGCCGCGGAGAGCGTCTTCAGGAAGTCACGACGCTTCATGGAGGTGCTCCTCGCCCGGGCCGGGAGGGCCGGGCAGAACGAGCGCGGTCGCGCACGCACCCAATCGACCCGCCGCCGATGCCGTTGCGCAACGTCGAGGAGGTTCGGGCAGGGCGGGCACCACGGAGATACTCCCCGTGAGAGCGAATCGCGAGGCGCCCGGTTCGCTCGGCACCATCCCTGCGACAGCATGTCGCGGGGGCGCCGTGCCTGGAGGTCGGGCGAGCGCGTCGCGAAGGCCGCGACGGAGAGCGATGACACGTGCGGCGAGAGCTCCTCGCCGCACGCGCCACCGCTTCCAGCGACGTCACCCGCGGTGAGCCGTCGTGCCTGGGGGAGTGCACGACGACTCGACCCGCCATCTCGACCGCCGCGATCGTGTGAGCGCAGCGGCGAGAAAAGGATTCGCGCTCCAGCCCCGACCCGCGAACGGCCGCCGGCTGGAACCCCGCGGGGTGCGAACCTCGGCCTCGGCGCCGGGCTCGAACGGGCATGCTCGCGCTGCCCTGGTGGCTCCCCTTCGGCTCGGTCCCGGAGATCGGGGCCGCGGACCTGGATCGCGTGATGCGCGGCCCCGGCGCCCCCGTCCTGCTCGACGTGCGGACGCCCGGCGAGTGGGAGACCGGGCACATCGCGCGGAGCGTCAACATCCCCATCACCCGGCTCAAGACGGAGCTGGGTCACGTCGGGCTCGACCCGCAGCGCCCCGTCGTCGCCGTCTGCCTCTCGGGCCACCGCAGCGCCCCCGCCGTCCGGCTCCTGACCCGCCTCGGCTTCCGCGCCCAGCACCTGCGGGGCGGAATGGTGGCCTGGCGCCGCGCGCGCCTGCCGGTGACGGTGCGCTCCGCGGGCGCCTGACGGCCCCGGCGCCAGGCCGGCTCGTGGCGGCGGGACGTGCCCTCCCGCCGCCTTGCGGTACTCTCCGCGAATGCCCTCCAACCCATCCTCGCGCGCCGGCCCTGCGAGGGGCCGCTCCGTGCCCACCAAGCTCCAGTTCGCGCGCTTCTCGCTCTGGGCCGGCGTGGTCGGGTTCGGCGGCGGCCTCAGCGTCCTCGCCATGCTGCGGGCGAGGGCGGTGGACGAGGAGGGTTGGGTCACCGCGCGCGAGTTCGACAACACCGCCACGGTGGCCCAGATGCTGCCGGGCGGTGCGGCGGCGAATGCCCTCGCCCTCCTGGGGCTGCGCTTCTACGGGACGGAGGGCGCCGTGGGCGCCTACTCCACCTTCATCTTCCCCGGGTTCGCCGTCATCCTCGCCCTGGCCGGGTTCTACTCCCGGGTCTCGGCCATGCCGCGCGTCGAGGCCTTCCTGGGCGGTCTCAACGCGGCGGTGGTGGGCATCGTCGTCGCCATCACGCTGCAGATGATCCGCAGCAGCATCGGCCGGGTGTGGCAGATGGGGGTGGCTGGCGTGGCCCTGGCGCTCAGCCTGGCCGGCGGCTCGTCACCGGGTGAGGTGGCGCTGCTGGGCGTCGGCGCGGGCCTGGTGCTCGACCTGGCCTACAAGCGCGCCCGCCTCGTGCGGTCGCGCAAGTGGGCGCGCCGCGCCTCCCCGCCGGTCGGCCTCCCCAACGAGGGGACGCCGCTCCTGAAGCGCGGCGTGCGCGAGCCCACCGAGCTGAAGAGCCATCCGCTCGTTCCGCTCGCGGTGGGGTTCGTCGCCCTCGCCGGGGTGGGGACGCTCGTCCCGCTCATGCTGCTCTTCTTCCGCACCGGCCTCGGTGCCTACGGCGGGGGCTTCGCCATCATCCCCCACCTCCAGTCGACGCTGGTGTCGACCGGCTCGCTGACCGGGCGCCAGTTCGCCGACGCCGTGGCCATCGGGAAGATGACCCCGGGGCCGGTGCTCCTCCTCGCCACGTTCATCGGCTACCTGAAGGCGGGCATGGCCGGCGCCATCGTGTCGACCGCGGCCATCTTCGCGGGGCCGCTCGTCCTCGGCGTCGCCCTCGGCCGCTGGCTGGCGCGCTATCGGTCGCGGCGCTCCGTCCGCGCGGCGCTGCGCGGCCTCACGCCGGCCGTGGTGGGCACCATGGCGGCGGCGGCCATCACGCTCGGCACTGGCCTGCGCGGGACGGGGGAGATCGCCATCGCCGGCGCGGTCGCGATGACGCTGGCGCGCTTCGAGGTGAGCCCGGTCCTCATGATCTTCGCCGGCGGGTTCGTGAACCTGGCGCTGATGCTGATCCACGCCTGACCCCCCGCGTCGCCAGGCGCGAAGCGCCTTCGCGCCCCTCCGCGACGGGCTCCGCCGGTGCGACCGGAGGCGCCCGTCCACCCGGTGCGAGCCCGCGAGCGGTGATGACGGTTCCCGACCCTCCCCGAGAGGAGATAGTGTGGCGCCTGGTCGCACCAAGGACGTGAATCGCCCCGGCTCCGGACGGCTCGAAGGAGGCACGAGGTGGGGAGCACCCCGAAGGTGCCCCGAGGAGGCGTGATGGGCTCATCCGAGGCCGCTGCGGAGCCGGTGAACGAAGCCGTCCGCGCGCTGGAGTCGCTCTCGAAGCAGGAACTGATCCGGATCATCGTGGACGACGCCAAGAACTGGCTCGCCCACGACGGCCTCTGGTTCCAGTCCATCGAGAAGACGCACGGCATGCAGGCGGCGATCGAGGCCGACCGGTCCTCCTGGGAGCGCTTCTCCGCCATCGAGGCGACCCGGATCATGGAGCGGCTCGGGCTGCGCCCCGGCGGCGGGATCCCGGCGCTGCTGGAGTGCTTGAAGCACCGGCTCTACGCACGGCTGAACCAGCAGGACGCGGCGGAGGTCACCGACCGCCGCGCCGTCTTCACGATGCGCGACTGCCGCGTCCAGACTGCGCGCCGGCGCAAGGGGCTCCCCGACTTCCCCTGCAAGCCGGTCGGGGTCGTCGAGTACTCGGTCTTCGCGCGGACCGTGGACCCGCGGCTGCGGACCCGCTGCATCACCTGCCCGCCGGACCCCGGGAACGGCTCCCTGGCCTGTGCCTGGGAGTTCACGCTCGAGGACGGTCCGGGCGCCTGACGGGGGAGTGGCCCGCCGGGGCCGGTCCACGCCGTCAGGGCCTGCGCGCCACCGCCAGGAAGAGCGGGTAGGTACGGCCGCCCCTCTCGACGGAGAGGGGCGTCGTGAAGCTCACGTCGCGGAACCCGGCCCGCTCGAGCCGCTGGCCGAGGTCGGTCCGGTCGAAGCCGTTGTGGCCGTCGAATCCCGCGCCGTGGAACGAGCCGTCCTCCGTGTCGAGGTCGCTGATGCAGAGCGTGCCACCCGGGGCCACCAAGGCGTGGAAGCGGGCGAGCAGGGCGTCGACGTCCGTGATGTGGTGGAGCGTCAGGAGGGTGCAGACCAGGTCGTAGCGTGAGCTGGGCGCCGGATCGCGGAGCAGATCCAGGAGGACCGGCGTCATGTTGCTCGCGCCCGTGGCGGCGATCTTCTCGCGCAGCACGGCGAGCATCTCCCGCGAGGCGTCGGCGAGCGTCAGCTGCCTCACGTGCGGCTGCAGCGCGAAGCCGAGCAGCCCCGTGCCGCACCCGTACTCGAGCACGTTCGCCGAGGGGGAGACGGGCACCTCGTGCCGGATCGCCTCGGCGACTCGTTCGGCCCGCTCCACCTTGGCGGGGTCGGAGTCCCAGGTCCTGGCCTTCGCGTCGAAGTTGGTCACCCGCATCCTCCTCGTGCGATCCGGGCCGCGCGCCCACGGTCACGGGTGAGCGGTC
Organism: Myxococcales bacterium; assembly: GCA_021784995.1. The sequence continues at coordinate 6,592 of JAJYHA010000183.1, read as the reverse complement.
CGGTGTCAGGGGGCGGCCGCCGCTCCCGGCGGCCGTCCGGCGTGTGTCCGGGTGAAGCCTTCCTGCCGCCCGACCGGGCGGCGTTCAGATGCCTCAGCCGACCGGGCCGCAGGCTCGGCCGCCGCTCCCGCCGCTCCCACCGCCCCGGGGGGAGGTGGCTGCGGGGCGCGACATGACGCGCTCCACGTCGGCGCCGGAGCAGGCGGGGCACTGGATCTCGCCCTCGTCGGAGCGCCGGACGATCAGCTGCTCGAAGACCTGCTTGCACCGGCGGCACGCGTATTCGTAGATGGGCATGCGCTAGAACTCCTCGTTGCGACGGACGGTTGGAGCCGGCGCTCCGTCAAAGGGTTCCGCTGATGTTAACCGGGTCGGGCGTCGGCGGCACGTCCTCGCGCGGGCCGGTTCCGGGCTCCGCCGGCCGAAGCGGTGTAGGCTGTCGCGCTCGGATCGGCGCCCGCGTGCGCCCGGGAGGTGGTGACCGTTGGCGAAGGCGCTCGAGGTGGCGGAGCTGTCGGTGGTGCTCGGCGGCCGCAAGGTGCTGCGCGGGGTCACCTTCGACGTGGCGGAGGGGAGCGCGCTCGCGGTCATCGGGCCCAACGGCTCGGGCAAGACCGTGCTCTTCCGGGCGCTCATCGGCTCGCTGCCGTATCAGGGGACCGTGCGCTGGGCCTCGGGGACCCGGATCGGCTACGTCCCCCAGAAGCTCGACATCGACCGCGACCTGCCCGTCTCGGGACGCGACTTCCTGCGTGCGAAGGCGGCGGTGGCCGACGTCGCGCCCCAGGCCGCGCAGCGGGCGCTCGAGCTGGTGGCGCTGCCGGCCGGGGTCGCGGACCAGCCCCTGGGCTCGCTCTCCGGAGGGCAGTTCCAGCGGCTGCTGCTGGCCTTCGCGCTCATGGGCCGCCCGACCGTACTGCTCTGCGACGAGCCGACGTCCGGGGTGGACGAGCCCGGCGAGGAGCGGCTCTACGAGATGATCCGGCGCGTCCAGGAGGCGGAGCGGCTGACGCTCCTCCTCATCTCGCACGAGCTGAGCGTGGTGTACCGCCACGCGGACAGCGTGCTCTGCCTCTCGCGCGAGCAGCCCTGCGTCGGGCCCCCGGAGGAGATCCTGACGCCGGAACGGATCGCGCAGGTCTACGGGGCGCCTCTCCGTCACCATCGGCACTGAATGGCCTGGACCGGGATCGCGCTGTCGGTGGGGATGGCCGTGGCGGCGGGCCTGGTGGGCTGCGTGGCCGTCATGCGGCGCATGTCGCTCGCCTCGGACGCGCTCTCGCACGTCGCCCTGCCCGGCATCGGGCTCGCGCTCCTCTTCCACCTGCATCCGATCGCGGGCGGGCTGGCCGCGCTCTTCCTGGGGACGCTCCTCGTCTGGGCGCTCGAGCGCCAGACCCGCATCGCCACCGAGACCGTCATCGGCGTCGTCTTCTCGATCGCGCTGGCGATCGGGAGCATGCTGGCGAGCGGCGAGGACCTGATCGACGCCCTGCTGGGCGCGCCGGGGGACCTCGGCGGCTGGGAGGCGGCGCTGGGGCTCGTGGCGGCGGGCGCGGTGGCCGCCTTCGTGCTCACGCAGAGGCACCGCCTCCTCCTGTCGCTCGTCTCGGCCGATCTGGCCCGCACCTCCGGCGTGCGCGTGGCGCGGCTGGATCTCGTCTACCTGTTCGCCTTCGCCCTCACGGTGGCGCTCGGCCTCCGGTACCTCGGCGTGCTGCTCATGGGCTCGCTGGTCATCATCCCGGCCGCCGTCGCGAAGCACCTGGCGCGGAGCCTCGACGAGATGCTCGCCCTCGCGGTGGCGGTCGCGGTGGCGTCGACCCTGGCGGGCGAGGCGCTGGCGTCCGCGCTGCACCGGGCCACCGGACCGCTCATCATCGCGGTGGCGGGGGCGCTCTTCTTCGCCAGCCTCCTCGCGCGCCGGCTCGTCCGCGGCGCCGAGCGCCGCCGGGTCAGCGGGCCGCGGCGTCGTGGCGCGCGAGCCACTCCCCGATCGACGGGCGCGTCCAGACGCGGTTGGCGTAGGCCTTCAGCGCGGCGGGGACGGGGTCGCCGCTGGCGACCAGGCGCTGGAGCATGAGCGCCAGATCGGCGTCGGCGATGGAGAACGAGCAGCCGAAGAGGTAGTCGGCGCCGGGCGCGATCAGCGCCCCGGCGACGCGCAGCAGGGCCGTGACCGACGCCTGCGCGGCCTCGTCGAGCGGCTTCACCGCCGCGCGGCCGAAGACGCTCGAGGTGGGCCGGGCGGCGCGGAGGGGCACGAGGTCGCTGCGGAGCCAGGCCTGGACCTGGCGTGCGCGGGCGCGCTGGTCGATGCGCGTCGGGTAGAGCGGCGGGTGACGCGGCGACGGGAAGGCCTCGTCCAGGTACTCGTCGATGGCGGAGGACTCGGCGAGCCAGAGGTCGCCGTGCTGCAGCGCCGGGACGCGGCCGGTGAGCGAGCGGTCCGGATAGTCGCCCCGGCGGTGCTCCCCGCCGGCGAGGGAGAGCGTGCGCAGCTCGAAGTCGAGGCGCTTCTCGCGGAGCGCCACGAAGCAGGAGAACACGTAGGGACTCTCGAGCTTGCTCTCGCCCCACAGCACCAGGGGTTCGCCGGCCATGTCGTCGCGCCTCCCGCGAGGTGGACACGTCCCGTCCCGCCCGGGTCACCGTTGCCCGGACGCGACGGACGGTACGAGGGCGCATATAAGGGGCGGCAGCCCTGGTGGCATGCATGCGGCTCCTGCTCGTCGAGGACGACGCCATGATCGGCGATGCCGTGCGCCGCGGGATGCGGCAGCAGGGACACGCGGTGGACTGGGTGCGCGACGTCGCGGGGGCCTCCGGGGCGCTCGCGGGCGAGCCGTACGAGGTCGTGCTGCTGGACCTCGGCCTGCCCGACGGCTCGGGCCTCGAGCTGCTGCGGACGCTCCGGCGGCGCGGCGCCCGGGTGCCGGTCCTCGTCGTCACGGCCCAGGACGCCGTGGGGAGCCGCGTGGCGGGCCTCGACGCAGGCGCGGACGACTACCTGGTGAAGCCCTTCGACCTGGACGAGCTCGCCGCGCGCGTGCGGGCCCTGCAGCGCCGCGCCGCGGGCCGCGCGGAGGCGGTCCTGGAGCACGGGCCGCTCCGGCTCGACGCGGCCGCCCACCGGGTGACGCTGGAGGGCAAGGAGGTCGCGCTCTCCGCCCGCGAGTTCGCGCTGCTGGAGGCGCTCCTGGAGCGCCCGGGCCGCCCGCAGTCGCGGGCGCGCCTCGAGGAGAGGCTGTACGGGTGGGGCGAGGAGGTGGAGAGCAACGCGGTGGAGGTGCACGTGCACGCGCTGCGGCGGAAGCTCGGGCCCCAGTGGATCCGGACGGTGCGCGGCGTCGGCTACCTGGTCCCGGGGCGCCCGTGAGCTCGGTCCGGCGAACCCTGCTCGCGACGCTGCTCGTGGCCGTGAGCGTGGTCACGGTGGCCGCCACCGCGGTGGTCTACCGGCTCACTCGGCGCGAGATCGACGCCGTCTTCGACTACCACCTGCGCCAGCTGGCGCTGTCGCTGCGCGACCAGGCGCTCGGGCGGCGGCCGGCGCCGGGAGCGGTCTCCGCGCCCGGCTTCGAGTTCGTGATCCAGATCTGGGACGTCGACGGCGCGCGGCTCTACGCGTCCGACGTCGACACGGGCCTCCCCGCGATCGCGCAGCTCGGCCTCGCGACGGTGCCGGGTCGCGGCGGCGAGTGGCGCGTCTTCTCGGCGGACCTGGCGGGGAGGGTGTTCCAGGTCGCCCAGCCGCTGGCCATCCGGCAGCGCCTGGCGCTGGCGGCCGCGCTGCGCACCCTGGCGCCGCTGGTGCTGGCCCTGCCGCTGCTCGCCTTCCTGGTCTGGTGGATCGTCGGGCGCGCGCTCGCGCCGCTCGATCGGCTGGCGGGCGACGTCGGCGCGCGCACCCCCACCCTCCTGGAGCCGATCGCCGAGGCCGACGCTCCGAGCGAGGTGGTCCCCCTGGTCCGGGCCCTGAACGACCTCCTGGGCCGGCTCGGGGCCGCGCTCGCGACGCAGCGCGCGTTCGTGGCCGACGCCGCGCACGAGCTGAGGACCCCCATCGCCGCGCTGCAGCTCCAGCTGCAGCTGCTGGAGCGGGCGCGCGACGACGGCGAGCGCGGGGCCGCGCTGGCGGACCTCCGGCGAGGCCTGGAGCGCGCGGCCCACGTCGTCGCGCAGCTGCTGACGCTGGCGCGGGAGGAGCCGGAGGTCGCGCGCCCGCAGCCGTCCTCGACGGTGCACCTCTCCGAGCTGGTGGGGCAGGTGGTGGCCGACCACGCCGTGCTGGCGGAGGTCCGGCAGGTGGATCTGGGCGCCGCGCGGCGCGAGGAGGCCGCCGTGGCGCGCGGCGACCCGGCGGCGCTCCGCACCCTGCTCGCCAACCTGGTGGACAACGCGGTCCGCCACACGCCGGCCGGGGGCCGGATCGACGTGTCGGCGGCGGTGGCCGACGGGCGCCCCTACCTCGAGGTCGCCGACGGCGGTCCCGGGATCCCGGCCGCCGATCGAGGGCGGGTGCTCGATCGCTTCTTCCGGCGCGGCACCGCCGAGGGCGGCGCCGGGCTGGGCCTCGCCATCGTGAAGGCGATCGCCGACCGGCACGGCGCCACGCTGCGGCTCGGCGACACGCCGGGGGGCGGGCTCACCGTCCGCGCCACCTTCCCCGCCCGGGACGGGGCGCCTTAAGATTCCGTTAAGGCGGGTCCCCTAGCTTCCTCTCCGAGGCCGCCGCTCGGACGCGCGGCCGGATCGAGGAAGGAGCCATCATGAACGGGAAATGGAAGCGCGCCGGCGTCGCGACGGCGATCGCCGGAGCCCTGGCGACGGGATATGCCTACCGCGGTCACGAGATCGCCTCGGCCCATGCCGCGGAGCTGGCGCCGCCAGCGCCCGGCGCGCAGGTGGGCCGCGTCACGCCGCCGGACTTCACGGAGATCGTGCAGCGTTACGGGCCGGCGGTGGTGAACGTCAGCACCACCGGGATCGTGAACGTGAAGGGCGACGCGGCGGGCCCGGCCCGGATCGACCCCGACGACCCGATCCTCCGCTTCTTCCGCCGCTTCGGCGTCCCGGAGCAGGAGGGGTCGGCGCCGACGCGCGGCCTCGGGTCGGGGTTCATCGTCGATCCGGACGGGGTGATCCTCACCAACGCCCACGTGGTCGCCGGCGCCACGGAGGTCAAGGTCAAGCTCACCGACAAGCGCGAGTTCGCCGCCCGGGTGGTGGGGGTGGACCGGAGCACGGACGTGGCGGTGCTCCGCATCGACGCGAAGGGCCTCCCGACGGTGCGGATCGGCGACTCGTCGCGGACGCGCGTGGGATCGTGGGTGCTCGCCATCGGCTCACCCTTCGGCTTCGAGAACAGCGCCACCGCAGGGATCGTGTCGGCGCGCGCGCGGTCGCTCCCGAACGAGGGCTACGTCCCGTTCCTCCAGACCGACGTGGCCGTGAACCCCGGCAACTCGGGCGGCCCCCTCTTCGACGCCTCCGGCGAGGTCATCGGCATCAACTCGCAGATCTTCACGCAGTCGGGCGGCTACATGGGCCTCTCGTTCGCCATCCCGATCGACGTCGCGATGAAGGTCGAGCGGCAGCTCCTCGCGCACGGGAAGGTCGTGCGCGGGCACCTGGGGATCGCCATCCAGGACGTGAACCAGTCGCTGGCGGAGTCCTTCGGGCTGGCCCGGGCCGAGGGCGCGCTGGTGAGCTCCGTGGAGCCGGGGAGTCCGGCGGCGAAGGCCGGCCTGCGGCCCGGCGACGTGATCCTGAAGCTGAACGGCGCGCCCCTGGCGAGCTCGGCGGAGCTCCCGCCGCGGGTGGCCGACCTGGGCCCCGGCAGCAGCGCGAGGCTCCAGGTGTGGCGCGACCGCGCGAGCCGCGAGATCGAGGTGCGCGTCGGCGAGTCGGCCGATCGCCTGGCGTCGGCCGAGGGCGGCCAGAAGCAGGGGGGCCGCCTGGGCCTCGTCGTCCGGCCGCTCCGGCCCGAGGAGCGTCAGGCCGCCGGGGTGGTGGGAGGGGTCGAGGTCGAGGGCGTGGAGGGCCCGGCCGCCCGGGCCGGAATCCAGCCGGGAGACGTGATCCTGGCCGTCAACGGGGACGAGGTCCAGGGTCCCGACCAGCTCCGCTCCGCGGTCGAGCGGGCGGGCAAGCACCTGGCCCTCCTCGTGGAGCGAGGCCCGACCCGCCTCTTCGTGCCCGTGGACCTGGGGTAGGTGCGAATCCCCCCGGCGCGACGTGGCTCGCACCGTGGTAGCGTGCCGACCGAGCGGGAGCCGCCATGCACCTCCTCTTCGCCGCACTCACCCTCGCCCTCGGGGCGGCGCCAGCCGGCGCCGCCTGCACCGGCGGCGTGTGTCCGCGCGGCGCGGGGCAGGTGGAGGCGCCGCCCGCCGGCCCCGCCTTCCCCGCGGGTGGGCCGCGCGTGGTGGTGCTGACGTCGCACCGGTGCGCTCGCTGCGCCCGCACGGAGGCGGCGCTGAAGCGCGCCGAGCGGGCCTGCGTACGCGCGGGGCTCGTCATCACGCGCCACGACGTGGACGCGCCGGAGTCGCTGGAGCTGGTCCGCCGCTACAGGCCGGCCGCGGTG
>JAJYHA010000270.1 GCA_021784995.1 Myxococcales bacterium | reverse complement strand
CGACGACGCAGGCGTCGTGCAGCGCGGTCCCCTTGGCCTTCAGCTCGGTCTCCACCACCTTCTTGGCGTTGTCCCAGGCGCCGCCGGCGTTGGCCATGAAGACCGCCTGGAAGAGGCCGAAGAAGGCGATGGAGATGAGGTACCCGATGAAGAAGAACTCGTCGAGGAAGGCGAAGGAGAGGGTGGCGAAGAAGACCACCATGAAGATGTTCCACATCCCCTTCTGCGCGTACCGGGTGCAGATCTCGACGACCTTCTTCGAGTCCTCGACGCTCGCCTTCTCCACTCCCTCGAGCTTGATGTTCCGCTTGATGAACTCGACGGCGCGGTAGGCGCCGGTGGAGACGGCCTGGGTGGAGGCGCCGGAGAACCAGTAGATCACCGCGCCGCCGAGGAGGAGGCCGAGGAGGAAGGTCGGCTCGAGGATCGAGAACTTGCCCGCCACCCCCGCGAGGAGCCGGGTGAGGTCGGCGATCCCGGCGGCCTCGTGGCCGGCGCCGGCCTGGACCTTGGCGATGGTCACGATGATCGAGAAGATCATGGTGGTGGCGCCGACCACGGCGGTGCCGATCAGGACCGGCTTGGCGGTGGCCTTGAAGGTGTTGCCGGCGCCGTCGTTCTCCTCCAGGAACTGCTTCCCCTTCTCGAAGTCCGGCTCGAAGCCGAAGTCGCGCTTCACCTCGGCCTTCACGTTCGGGACGTTCTCGATGAGCGAGAGCTCGTAGACCGACTGGGCGTTGTCGGTCACCGGGCCGTAGGAGTCGACGGCGATGGTGACCGGCCCCATCCCCAGGAAGCCGAAGGCGACCAGGCCGAAGGCGAAGACCGCCGGGGCGGCCATGATCCCGGAGAAGCCGGTGGAGGTGGAGATCAGGTAGGCGGCGCCCATCAGGACGGCGATCACCAGCCCCATCCAGAAGGCGGAGAAGTTCCCGGCGGTGAGGCCGGCGAGGACGTTGAGCGAGGCGCCGCCCTCCTTGGAGGCGGTCACCACCTCGCGGACGTGGCGGGAGTTGGTCGAGGTGAAGACCTTGATCACCTCCGGGATGATGGCGCCGGCGAGGGTCCCGCAGGTGATGATCGCCGAGAGCTTCCACCAGAGGGTCGGGTCGCCGTTCAGCTCGGGGATGAGGAGCCGGGAGACGACGAAGGTGAGCCCCACCGAGATGGCCGAGGTGAGCCAGACGAGCTGGGTGAGCGGCTGCTCGAAGTCCATGTGCTCGGCGTCGGCGTAGCGGGCCCGGGCGATCGCCTCGTTGATCCAGTAGGAGACGACCGAGGCGATGACCATCATGATCCGCATGGCGAAGATCCAGACGAGGAGCTGGATCTGGATGCCGGCCGGGGCGATGGCCAGGAGGATGAAGCTGATGAGCGCGACGCCGGTGACCCCGTAGGTCTCGAAGCCGTCGGCCGAGGGGCCGACCGAGTCGCCGGCGTTGTCCCCGGTGCAGTCGGCGATCACCCCGGGGTTGCGCGCGTCGTCCTCCTTGATCTTGAAGACGATCTTCATGAGATCGGAGCCGATGTCGGCGATCTTGGTGAAGATGCCGCCGGCGATGCGCAGCGCCGACGCGCCCAACGACTCGCCGATGGCGAAGCCGATGAAGCAGGCGCCGGCCAGGTCCCCGGAGACGAAGAGCAGGATGAAGAGCATGATCAGCAGCTCGACGCTGATCAGCATCGTCCCGATCGACATGCCGGCCTGGAGCGGGATGGCGTAGGTCGGGTAGGGCTTGCCGCGGAGGCTGGCGAAGGCGGTCCGGCTGTTGGCGTAGGTGTTGACCCGGATGCCGAACCAGGCCACGCCGGAGGAGCCGGCGATGCCGACGAGGCTGAAGGCGAGGATGATCGCCACCCGCCCCGGCCCGAAGCCCTCGGAGAGGACGCCGAAGTAGAAGACGATGATCACCGCGATGAAGGCCCAGAGGACGGCGATGAACTTGAACTGGGTCTTCAGGTAGGTCTTGGCCGTCTCGTAGATGAGCTCGGAGATCTCGAGCATCGAGCGGTGGACCGGGAGGTCGCGGAGCCGCGCCGAGATGCCGAGGCCGAAGGCGAGCCCGAGGGCCGCCACCACCAGCCCGGAGGCGAGCAGCGCCCAGCCGGTGACCGCGCCGCCGAGGAAGGTCTCGGCGCGGAGGTCCGGCAGGTGGAGGTTGGCCTCGCCGCCGCTGGCGACGACGAGCGAGTTGACGATCGATGGGAGGGTCATGGCGGGCGCGGTGTCCTCGAGGCGGTGAGCGTGCGGCCGGGGAGGTCGGGATCCTTCGGATCGCCTGGATTCCCCGGCAAAGCTGGGCCCTTCGGCCGACGGCGGCGCAGCGCCGCCGGGTGGGAGCGCGGAATCTACCCGGCGGGCCGGCGGGTTGTAAAGGGCGGGCCGCGCGCCTCAGCGCGCGGTCGCCGCCTCCTTCCCGGCGTCGAGCGCGGCGAAGTTCAGGTTCGCGTAGCCGGCGACGCCGCAGGAGTACATGACCCGCTTCACGATGCGGAACGGGATCCGCCGATCGGCCTGGATGTTCACGATCCCGTCCCACTTCCGGTCGGGGTCGGCCTGGTGGATGAACTCCCAGCGCTTCTTCTCGTCGCGCAGCCGCTCCTCGAGCGCCGGGACGTCGAGGTAGCCGGGATCCCGGTCGAGGTCGGCCAGGTCGGCCACCTTCTGGCCGGTGACGACGATCTGCGCCGCCGAGATGGCGACCGTCGGCGCGATCTCGATCGTCTGGCCGTGGCGGGCGTCGGGCAGGCGGATGTCCTTCTGCATGTAGAGCACCTCGCCGGTGGCGCTGAACTGCTGCAGGAGGAAGATCACCAGCATGGTCATCATGTCGACCATGGGGACGACGTTCAGCTCGGCGTTGGTGTCCCGCCGCCCCCGGCGCAGCTTCCCGCCGAGGATCCGGGAGCGCTCGAACCGGCGCGCCGGCCGCTTGCCGGGCTCGACGATCGCCATCGCTAGCCCTGCGCCCCGGTCACCGAGACCTGGACCAGCCCGGCGCCGAGGCAGGCGTCGATCACCGCGACCAGGTCGCCGTAGGGGACGGTGTCCTCGGCGGAGACGACGATCGAGGCCTGCGCCGGGAACTCGCCGCGGACCTCCTTGAGCCGGCCGGCGAGCGCCTTCAGGTCCTGCTCCACGGCGCCCTCCGGGCTCCGGCCGAGGCTCGGGATGTCGTAGGTCGCGTCGCCCACGGCCAGCGCCATCCCCCGCTCGCCGACGACCAGCGTCACCGGCAGCGCCCGCGGCGCGTCGGGCTGCGCCGCCTCGGCGCCGGTGCCGAGCTGCTGCACCTGGAGGCGCGAGATCTGGGTCCAGACGGCGGTGAAGAGGAGGAAGGAGATGCAGCAGGAGAGCAGATCGATCGCCGGGACGACGTTGATGACGGCGTCGAGCGCCTTGCGCCGCCGCCTGCCGCCGCCCTGCTCGGGCATCGCCCCGCCGGACATCGCGTCGCTCCCCTCGCCCGCGCCGCCCCTACCCGGCCGCCGGGGCCGGCGCGGCCGTCGCCGGCGCCGAGGGCGGCTCGACCGCCGCCGGCATCCGCATTCGGTCGCGGTTGGCCACCACCAGGTTGAGGACCGCGACCGTCAGCTCGTTCAGGTCGTCCATCATCCGCTGCGTCCGCCCCTGGAGGACCGAGTAGGCGACCAGGGCGGGGATGGCGGTCACCAGGCCGAAGGCGGTGCAGTTCATCGCCTCGGAGATCGAGTTGGCGAGGATGGTCGCCTTGTCCGCCGGGTTGGCGTTGGCCACCGCGCCGAAGGCGTGGATGAGGCCGATGATCGTGCCGAGGAGGCCGAGCAGCGTGGCGACGTTGCCGAGCATCGCCAGGTAGCCGGTGCGCGACTCGATCCGCGGCGCCTCGCGGAGGGTCGCCTCGTCCATCGCCGCCTGCACGTCCTCCTCGCCCTTGGGGACGCTGATCAGGCCGGCCTTGATCACCGCCACCAGCGGCACCTTCTTCTGGGCGGCGCAGAAGGCGATCGCCTTGTCGAGGTCGCCCGCGTAGAGGTGCGGCTTGAGCCCGCGGAGGAAGGCCTCCTTGTCGATCGAGGCCTTGAAGTAGAGGACCACGATCCGGTCGACCGCGATCGTCAGGACGAAGACCAGGGTGACGAGGATGGGGTGCATCCCGATCCCGCCGTCGTGGTAGGCCTTCGCCAGCGCGCCAAAGATCTCGTCCATCGCGATCCCACCTCCAGCGAAGGCGTAACACGCCGAAATCCCGCGCGTCAACGCGAGGTTGGAGATGGCCGTCCCCGGGTCGCGGGACGCCCGACATCCCTTCGACAGCCGGGGCCGGCGCGGGGTAGGTTCGACCGGCTCCATGGCCCTCGCCACCTTCGCCCCGTACCGCCCCGCCGCCGGGGACCTCCCGGCGGAGGCGGCGCGCCGCGCCGGTTCGCTGCTGGCCGGCCCGCTCCTCGCGGCGGCGGG
>JAJYHA010000286.1 GCA_021784995.1 Myxococcales bacterium | reverse complement strand
CCGGCGAACCCGCCCGCGCCGTCCCGCCCGCCAGGGCCACGAGGAGGCCCAGCACCCGCGCGCGGCGCGTCACGCGCCCTCCTCGCCCACCCGGGCCTCGCCCACGCCGTACTTCCGCAGCTTGCCCTGGAGCGTGGTCGGCTTCAGGTCCAGGAGCGCGGCCGCGCCGCGCGGGCCGTAGATCCGTCCCTGGGTGACGCTCAGGGCGCGCTCGAGGAGCGTCCGGACCTCGTCGTCGAAGCGTCCGGGCGGGGGCGGCTCGGCGCGCGCGGCCGCCGCGTCGCGGAGGGCTGGCGCGGGCAGCTCGGGGAGCCGCAGCTCGGGCCCCGGCGAGAGGATGAGCGCCCGCTGGAGGAGGTTCTCCAGCTCGCGCACGTTGCCCGGCCACGGGTAGCGCTCCAGCTCGGCCCAGGCCGCCTCGGGCACCGCGGGCGGGCGCCGGTGCATGAGGGCGGAGTGGCGCGCCAGGAAGTAGGTGGCGAGCGGCCGGATCTCGTCGCGGCGCTCGCGCAGCGGCGGGAGCCGCACCGGGAAGATCTCCAGGCGGTAGTAGAGGTCGGAGCGGAACGTGCCCTCGGCCACCATGCGCTCCAGGTCGCGGTTGGTGGCGGCCACCACGCGCACGTCCACCGGGATGCTCTCGGTGCCGCCCACGCGCTGGATCTCCCGCTCCTGCAGCACGCGCAGCAGGCGCACCTGCACCGAGGGTGGCGCGTCGCCCACCTCGTCGAGGAAGAGGGTGCCCCCCTCCGCCTGCTCGAACTTGCCGGCGCGGCGGCGGACCGCACCCGTGAAGGCGCCCTTCTCGTGGCCTAAAAGCTCGCTCTCGATGAGCGTGTCGGGGATGGCGGCCAGGTTGACCACCACGAAGGGCGCGCCGAAGCGGGGCGAGAGGTCGTGGACCATCCGCGCCAGCCCCTCCTTCCCGGTGCCCGTCTCGCCGCGGATGAGGACGGTGGTCCCGGAGGGCGCGGCCAGCTTCACCCGCTCCAGGACCGTCCTCATCGCCGCGCTCTCCGCCACGTAGCGCGAGTCGCGCTTGATCTGGCGGATCTCCTCCTTGAGGAGCGCGTTCTCGCGCCCGAGCAGGCGGTTGAGCCGCTGGACCTCCTCCACCATCAGGCTGTTGTGGAGCGCGATGGCCACCAGGTGCGCCACCTGCCTGGCCACCTGGAAGCAGCAGTCGAGCAGCCCCTCGCTGGGCGGGTGCGCGATGTCGAGCACGCCGAGCGCCTGGTCCTCGAAGACGAGCGGGAAGGAGACGAACGATCCGTAGCCCAGCTCCGCCAGCCGCGCCTCCTCCCGGAAGCGCCCGCGCGCCGGGTCGATGGGGTCCACGACGACCGGCTTCCGCTGCGCGAGGGCGAGCCCCGCGGCCGAGCCCGCCAGCGGGAACCAGGCGCCCCGCTCCTCGGCCCGGTGCCGGGGATCGGAGACGAGCGCCACCTGCGCCTCCCCGGCCCGATCGGCCGAGAGGCGGTGGATCGCGACGCGCGTGGCGCCGAAGCGGTTGTTGAGGAGCTTCCCGGTCCGCTCGAGGATGTCGTGGAGATCGACCGTCGAGAGCACCGCCTCGATGGCCTCCTCCACGATCTTCTCGTGGACGTCGTGCGTGGGGAGCACCGGCAGCGGAGGTGGCGTCATGGCTCCTTCCCTGGTCCGCCCGGACCACCTCGGGCCTCGGGAGAACCGTCGATCCCTATACCCAAATCCCGTTGCCACCGAAATGTCGTTACGAGACCACCCAAATCACGGTGGCCAGGGCGAGGGCCAATCCAGGCAACCTGCTGACATCCATGAACATTACGTGATGGCAAGCTCGTTGCTCTACAGGGCGTCGAACCCGTACGAGGGACGCGACGCATGGACCCAATCGAGACCCTGATGAACGAGCACCGGCTCATCGAGCGCGGCATCGACGCGCTCCTGGCCTTCACCGACGAGGTCCGGCGCAAGGGCGGCGACGAGCGGGCGGAGCTGGGCCGCTTCGTCACCTTCATCCGCGACTTCGCGGACGGCTGCCACCACGGGAAGGAGGAGAACATCCTCTTCGCCACCATGGTCGAGGCCGGCTTCCCCGGCGACGGCGGCCCCATCGCCGTCATGCTCATGGAGCACACCGAGGGGCGCGGGTACGTGCAGGCGCTGGCCGAGCTGCAGCTCCAGGAGACGCCCTGGAGCGACGAGGACCGGCAGCGGCTGGCGGACGCGGCCTACGGCTACGGAGAGCTCCTGCGCCAGCACATCCACAAGGAGGACGCCATCCTCTACCCGATGGCGGAGCAGCGCCTCCCGCCCCACTACATGAACCGCATCGCCGACGAGTGCGAGCGGTTCGAGTCGCACAAGGCCAGCTCGGGCGAGGCCGAGCGCCTCCACGCGCTGGCCGACGAGCTGATCGGCCGCCACGCGCCCCTCGCCCGCGGCGAGCCGCAGCGCGACGCCTGCGCCGGCCTCGGCTGCCGGTAGCCCTTCACCCCCACCCACGAGCCGTCCCCCGCGCGCCCGCGAAGCCGGGCGCGCTCCCTTCACCCCTGCGCCGAGGCCGGCGACGCGGCGCGCCGCAACGGAGATCCGACACCATGAACGCACGCAGCAAGGCCATACTCCTCTTCGTCCTGGTGGGCGCCTTCAGCGTCCTCCTCTTCGGGGGCGCGCGCATCGACGCGATGAAGCCCCCCATCCCGGCGCAGGTGGCCGACGCGTCCGGGCGCGTCCTCTTCACCGGCGACGACGTGATGGCGGGCCAGCGCTTCTACCTGGCGCGCGGCGGCCAGCACGTCGGCTCGATCTGGGGCCACGGCGCCTACCTGGCGCCCGACTGGTCCGCCGACGCCCTCCACCGCACCGGGCTGGTGACCGCCGGGCTGGCGCACGGCCTCGACCCGCAGGCGGCGCGCGCCTTCACGCAGCAGGAGCTCGACGCGCTCGACGCGGGCGAGCGGGGGCGCGTGACCGCCCTCGTCGCGCAGGAGCTGCGCCGGAACCGCTACGACGCGGCCACCGGCCGGCTGACGCTCTCGGCGGGCCAGGCCGCCGCGCTCCCGGCGCTGGTGGCGCACTACACGGAGCTGTGGAGCCACGGCTCCGACGCCATGTCCATCCCGGCCGGCGTCGTGAAGCGGGCCGAGGACGGGCGGCAGCTCACCGCCTTCTTCTTCTGGACGGCCTGGGCCGCCGGCACCGACCGGCCGGGCGTGGACTACAGCTACACCGCCAACTGGCCCTACGACCCGCTGGTCGGCAACGGGCCGCTCCCCTCGGCGCTGGTCTGGTCCATCCTCTCGGTGGTGCTGCTCATCCTGGGCACCGGGCTCGCCATCTGGCTCTACATGCGCAACCGCGAGGAGGACGAGACGCCCCGCTTCGTGCCGCTCGCCGAGCCGCGCCCGACGCCCAGCCAGCGCGCCACGCTGCCCTACTTCCTGATCGCGCTGGTCCTCTTCGTCCTCCAGATCGCCCTCGGCTCGGTCACCGGCCACTACGCGGTGGAGGGGAACCACCTCTTCGGCGCCGACACCTCGAGCCTGGCGCCCTACGCCGCCACCCGCACCTGGCACCTGCAGCTGGCCGTGTTCTGGATCGCGACCTGCTGGCTGGCCACCGGGCTCGTCATCGGGCCCTCCATCGGCGGGAAGGAGCCGAAGGGCCAGAAGGCCCTCGTGGTCACGCTGCTCGGCGCGCTGGTGGTGGTGGTGCTCGGCTCGCTCTCCGGCACCTGGGCCGGCATCCAGGGCAAGCTCGGGAACGACTACCTGATCGGCCACCAGGGCTACGAGTACATCGAGCTGGGCCGGGTGTGGCAGGTGGCGCTCATCGCCGGGATGCTGCTCTGGCTGGCGCTCGTCTACCGCGCCATCCGGCCGGCGCTGAGGGCGGAGAGCGACCGGGGCGGCCTGACGCACCTGCTCCTCTACGCCTCGATCTCGATCCCGCTGTTCTACTCGGTGGGCCTCCTCTACTCGCCCGGCAGCCACATCTCGAACGCCGACTACTGGCGCTGGTGGGTGGTGCACCTCTGGGTGGAGAACTTCTTCGAGGTGTTCGCCACCGTCGCGCTCGCCTTCGTCCTGTCGCGCATCGGCGCCGTGAAGGCCGCCTCGGCGACGCGGGCCACCTACTTCTCCATCATCCTCTACCTGGGCTCGGGCATCGTCGGCACCTTCCACCACCTCTACTTCACCGGCTCGCCGCTCTTCATCACGGCGCTCGGCGCGACCTTCTCCGCCCTGGAGGTGGTGCCGCTCACGCTGCTCGGCTTCGAGGTCCACCAGACGCTGAAGCTGGCCCGGCTGGGCGGGGTGGACAACCCCTACCGCTGGCCGCTCCACTACTTCACGGCGGTCGCCTTCTGGAACATGGTGGGCGCCGGCGTGTTCGGCTTCCTCATCAACCCGCCCATCGTCCTCTACTACGCCCAGGGGATCGACACGACGCCCATCCACTCGCACGGCGCGCTCT
>JAJYHA010000310.1 GCA_021784995.1 Myxococcales bacterium | reverse complement strand
ACCTTCGTCCCGGACCAGGCGGGCGTGCGCGGCGAGCTGACCTGGCGCACGGCCGTGCTGCCCATCGAGGGCGACCGGCCGCTGACCGTCGGCCTGTCGAGCGACGAGGTCGGGTGCTCGCACCTCTCTGCGGCGATGTTCTCCTGCCCGCGCGCCGAGGTGGACCAGGCGATGATGAACGACTCGCTCTGCGAGCTGGTCAACATGACCGCCGGGTTGCTCAAGAGCAACATGGCGCTCGACCAGGCGCTCGGCCTCCCCAAGATCGTGGCCGGGGCGGCGGCCCCGCCGCCCCCACCGCCCGAAGGTCCCCACGCCGTCGTGCTCCGGGCCGACTCGCTCGGCCTGGTGCTCTGGATCTACGAGGGGATCGCCTGATCCCCGGAGCGTTCGACCATGCCCACCGTGCTCACCGTCGATGACAGCCGCGCCGTCCGCACCATCGTCTCCAAGCAGGTCCGCGAGCTCGGGTTCGAGGTCGTGGAGGCGGAGGACGGCGTCCAGGGCCTCGAGAAGCTGGCCGAGGCGCAGTTCGACCTCGTGATCCTCGACGTCACCATGCCGAACCTGGACGGCCCGGCCATGCTGGGCCGCATGCGCGAGGCCGGGAACCTCACGCCCGTGATCATGCTCACCTCGGAGTCGAAGCGCTCCGTGATCGCCGGCGCGATGAAGTCGGGGATCACCGACTACATCCTCAAGCCCTTCAAGCCGGACGAGCTCCGCAACAAGATGCTCTCCGTGCTGCAGGGCGGCGGCGAGATCGAGGAGGTCGTCTCGGGCGCGATGCCGGGTGGCGCGGCGCCGGCGGGGGTCGCCCCGGGCGCGCCGCCGCGGGAAGGGGCCGCCCGCCAGTTCGTGGACGTGATGGTCGTCGACGACATGGAGAACGTCCACAAGCGGCTGCGCGGCATGCTCCCCGCCCACCTGACCATGAACGCCTTCACCAGCGCCCAGTCGGCGCTCGCCAGCGCCCGCGAGAAGGTCTACCGGGTCGTCATCGTCGACACCGACATCCCGGACGTGAACAGCGGCGTGCTGGCGCAGCAGATCAAGGTCCTCCAGCCCCACTCCGCCTTCGTGGCGCTGGCCCTCCGCACTACGGGCGCCGACCCCGCCAAGGAGCTGAAGGACCAGGGCTTCGCCGACGTGCTCTACAAGCCCTTCACGCAGGACCACGTCGACGACTTCCTGGTGCAGTACTTCGACAACCAGGAGTTCCTCACCTGCGAGGACAACGTGCTGAAGGCGGCCCCGTTCGTCGGGCGGCCGGAGCGCCTCGACCGCTACTTCGCGCGCCTGGCGCAGCTCTTCCCGCCCGTGCTCAACCGGGTGGCCTCCGCCTGCTACGAGGAGGTCCTCCTCGACCTCGCGAACGTCCCGACGCAGGGCGACCGCCTCCCGAAGCTCCTCGTCTCCGTCGCCGGCCAGGTGAAGGAGATGGGGATGGTCATGAGCGTGATCGGCACCGCCGAGGTCCGGGAGGTGCTGGGGGCGTTCGAGGAGACACGCGGCATGCGCTACTTCGGCAACCTCCAGGACGCACGCGCGGCGGCGGCGTGATCCGGGCGGCGACACCGCCATGAGCGCCGAGAAGATCGCCGCCGAGCTGCAGGGGATCCTCCTCAGGCGGATCCAGGCCGACCAGCTCGTGGTCCCCACCATCCCTGCCGTCGCGCAGCGCATCCAGGACACGCTGCGCGAGGGCGAGCAGGCCGCCGCCCGGCACAGCGCCGAGATCCTCGAGCAGGACGCGTTCCTCGCCGCCCGGGCCCTGCGCGCCGCGTCCGGGTCCAAGGCGGCGGCCGGCGGCCGGAAGGCCACCCTGGCCGACGCGCTCCTCAAGCTGGGGCCGCGCGGGATCAAGGCCCTCCTGGTGGAGGCCACGGCGCAGAAGGTCTTCCTCTCGCGCGACGGCGAGATCGCGGCCGCGTCGCGGCGGACCTGGGAGCACTCGGTCGCGGTGGCGACCCTCGCCCGCGACGTGCTCGCGCTCTCCGGGCACGCCGACTCGGAGGCCGCCTACCTGGCCGGCCTGCTGCACGACCTCGGGAAGCCGGTCGTGGCCTCGGTGCTGCTCGAGGCCGAGCGCCAGGCCACGGAGCTCTACGGCCGCCCCTGGATCGCGTGCGCCGACTGGATCGACGTGATCCGCCAGGCCCACCGCCCGGTCGGCCTGGCCCTGGCGCAACGCTGGCAGGTCCCCGAGGCCATCCTGCGCTGCCTGCACGAGGACCTCGACTACGACAACTCCGACCGCACCTCCCTCGTGAACGCGGTGGTGTTCGCCAACGCCCTGGCCAAGAAGTGCGGCGTCTACGTCGGGCCGGTGGACGGCGAGGACGTGGACGCGATCGTGATGATCGGCCGCTCCCTCATCGGCGTGAACGACGAGGTGCTGAAGACGCTCACGAAGAGCGTGCACGACCGCGTCAGCGGCCTGTTCGAGTGACCGCGCGGCGCGCCAGGGTGGTGGCGCCGCGCTCCCCGTCCCCGTCAGCGGCGTGACGGACCCCCGCGCCGCAGGCCTCGTTTCGCGGCCGGGCGCGCGGGCACGCGGCTTGCGAGGAGAGGCCTCGAAAGGACGGCCGGCACATGGCGGAAGAGGAGCGGAAGGTCGAGGCGGCGAGCGGGCCCGCGCAGGCGCCGGCGCGGGGCCCGGGCAAGCTGGTGGCCGTGCTGCTGGCGGTCAACACGGTGGCGGTCCTGGCCGTGGTCGCGCTGCAGGTGCTGACGCTCCCCCGGACCGCGCTGGCCCGCCGCGACGCGCGCGCCGACGAGCGCCCGGCGGCCGACCGGCCGGCCCCGGTGGAGAAGCGCGCCGGACCTGCCGAGGGACAGCCGGGCCCGACGCTGCGCCTCTCCGACTTCATCGTCCACCTGCGCGACCTCGACGCCGATCGATACGCCCGCGTCTCGTTCGAGCTGGAGGTGCCGGACGAGAAGGCGAAGGAGTCCATGAACGCCCGGCTCCCGCAGGTCCGCGACGCCTTCCTCGCCTACCTCTCCGACCGGACCACCGAGGACCTCCGGGGTAGCGAGGCCATCGGCCGCGTGAAGGGCGCGCTCGAGCGCAAGGTGGCCGAGGTGGCGCCGGGGGTCGCCGTCCGTGGCCTCTACGTCACGGAGCTGGTCGTCCAGTAGGCGCCCGCCATGCCCGCCACCCTCTCCCCGGAGGAAGTCAAGGCGCTGATGAGCGCCATCCAGGACGGCAAGGTCCCGCTCGACGCGGCCGGAGGGCACCGCGGCCCCGTCGCCGAGTACGACCTCACCAGCCAGGACCGCATCATCCGCGGGCAGATGCCGACGCTGGACGCGATCAACGAGCAGATCGCGCAGCAGCTGGCCATCGGGCTGGCGGTCCGGACCCGCGTCACGCTGCGCGTCGCCTCCTCCGCCGCCACGCTGCTCAAGTTCGCCGATCTCACCCCGCTGCTCGCGCCGCCGGCCGCCGTCTGCGTGCTGACGCTCGGCGGCGGGTTCGGCTTCGGGCTGGCCGTGCTGGAGCCCGGCCTCCCCGAGCAGCTGCTCGGGACGGCGCTCGGCGACCGGCGCTCGCGCGGCCCCGACGAGGCCCGGGAGCAGGGACGGGAGCTCACGGGCGTGGAGCAGGGCATCCTCAAGCGCCTGCTGCGCGTCCTGACCGAGGCCATGGCCGGCGCGTGGCAGCCCGTGCTGCCGCTCTCCCCCGAACCGCTCCGGTTCGAGGCGGATCCTCGCATGGCGACCGTGGCGCCGCCCAGCGACGTCGGGATCGTCTCCGGGTTCGACCTGACGGGCGGCATCGAGGGGCGGCTGCAGGTGGTGGTCCCCTACGCGGCCGTCGAGCCGGCCCGCCAGCGCCTCAGCGCGCCGCGGCGCCACTCCCCGCGCGGCGACGAGCGCGCCGCGGCCATGATGGCGCGCGAGATCGAGCAGGTGCGCGTCGACGTGCGCGGCGTCCTGGGGCGCGCCCGGATCAACCTCTCCCGCCTCCTCGCGCTCGAGCCGGGCGAGATCCTGCTGCTCGACAGCGACGAGGCCGGCCCGCTGCCCATCGACGTGCAGGGGCGGACGAAGCTCTTCGGGTCGCCGACCGTCTCCGGGGGCGCCATCGCGCTCCGCGTCGAGCAGGCCCTCACCGCGCCCCCCCCCGAGGGCCAGCCCATGGCCACCGCGAGGCTTGCATGACGACGCCTGCCAGCACCCCGACCCCCGCCGGCGAGCGCCGGATCGACCTCCTGCTCGACGTCCCGCTCGACGTGTCCGCGGAGCTGGGGCGGTGCCGGATGACGATCCAGCAGCTCCTGGCGCTCGCCCCGGGCACCGTGGTCGAGCTCGACAAGGTCGCGGGCGAGCCGCTCGACATCCTGGTCAACGACCGGCTCGTGGCCCGCGGCGAGGCGGTGGTGGTGAACGACAAGTTCGGCGTCCGGATCACCGACATCGTCAGCCCGCAGGAGCGCGTCGCGAGGCTGCGCTAGGCCATGGACCCCACCCCCACCCCCACCCTC
>JAJYHA010000033.1 GCA_021784995.1 Myxococcales bacterium | reverse complement strand
CGATCTGCACCGCGCGCGGACGCTCGGGGCGGACATCGCGCCCCGCTCCCCGGAGCGCGCGGCGGAGCTGCTCCTCGCGCTGGCCGCTGGCCACGACCTGACGCTCTTCGAGTTCTACGAGACGGACGAGGTGGGCCACGCGCGCTCGATGGAGCGGGCGGTCGAGGTGCTGTCGCGGCTCGACGCCTTCCTGCGCGCCGTGGTGTCGGCGCTGCCCGAAGGCTGGTCGCTGGTCGTGACCAGCGACCACGGGAACGTGGAGGACCTCTCGTCGCGCAACCACACCACCGCGCGCGTGCCCGTGCTCGGGTGGGGCCGGGCGGCCGGAGGCGTCGAGCGCGTCGCCGATCTCACCGCGGTGGCGCCGCTGCTCCTGGCGCTGGCGGGAGCGCGTCCCGGACCGGCGCCGCTCCCGTGACGGAGCGCGGCCGGCGCCGGGCGGGAGGAGCCGTCAAGGACGCGCCGACTCCGTCCACGGCGGGGGGAGGATCGGGCTGCGCTCGTTGGCGCGCGCGACGCGCTGGAGCTCGACCTCGGAGACGAGCGCGGCGGGCGCCACCGTCGCCACGGGCACGTAGCCGCTCTCGGCCCCGCAGTACCCGTTGAAGACGCGGACCTCGTCGCCCGTGGCGATCACCTTGTTCACGCTGAGGAGGGGCGTCCCCACCAGCTCGACCCCGCGGACCAGCTCCTGCCGGCCCGTCGCGACGTCCACGCGATAGGCGAGGCGCGGGGTGCCCTTGAAGACCTGGTACCCGGAGGAGGCCGTGTTGGTGTTGCCGCCCGTGATGTCCTGGATGACGAAGGCGTAGGGCTTGCCCTGACGTCGCGCCTCGGCGATGAGCATGCGGCGCAGCTCCTCCATGGGAACCTGCCGCCGCGACGTCACCAGGAGATTTCCCATCCGCGCCGCCGGCGCCTGGCCGCCCTGGCTGCGGCCGTGGCCGTTGGAGTGCGTGAAGGGGTTCACCGGCTTGCGCGACAGCAGGAACCCCCGGAGCACGCCGTCCTCCACCAGGACCGTGCGCCGGGCGGGCACGCCCTGGTCGTCGAAGGCATAGGCGCCGTTGAGCGGGGAGCGGCCCTCGGCGGCGACGGTCGGATCGTCCACCACCGAGAGGAAGGGCGGGAGGATGCGCCGCCCGACCTGGCCCTTGAAGGTCTGGCCCTCCCGGTCGTCGTCCTGGCGCTCACCCTCCAGGCGGTGACCGATGGCCTCGTGGAACAGCACCCCCGTGGCCTCGGGCGCCAGGATGGCGTTCCGATCTTAGGGATCGGCGGTCGGGGCGACGCGCAGCGCCTCCAGCTCCCCGATGAGCGTGCGCGTCTCGCGCTCGATCTCGGCGCTCCCCGGCAGCGCGGCCTCGTCGGGCGCGTAGAAGTCGCGGCTGTCCTCGAGCAGCTGCCCATCCACGGCGCGCGCGACGGCCTGCACGTGCACCCCGAAGAGCGTCCGCTCCGTCACGAGCGCGGTGCCCTCGCTGGAGATGAGCCACCGAACCTGCTTCTCGGCGGTCACCTTCATGCCGGAGTCGTACACGTCGGGGTGGTCGCGAAAGAGCGCCGTGACGCGGCGCACCTCGGCGCGCCACCGCGCGCGATCGAAGGCGAAGGGCAGGGGAGCGTCGACGTGACGCTGCGGCGGCTCGCGCGAGAAGGACGGCGGGGCGTCGGCCTCGTCGGGGCGGTAGACGCGCCGGGACCTCTTTCGCAGGTAGCTGGCGAGCGCCTCCTTGTACCGCTCGTCCGTCAGCAGCCAGAGCGCGTTGCGGAGCGCCGCCGGGTCGTCCTCGAGCGGCGCCTCGCGCGGCGCGAAGTAGGTCTGCCCCTCGGACCCCACGAAGGCGGTCGCGTCGTCGCGGCCCGACGAGTCGAGCTGGTAGCTGCCGACCCGCACGTCCACGAAGAGCTTCCGGTCGCGACGCGAGCGGTCGTCCGTGATGGCGCCGAAGCGGCCCGCGAGCTCCTCGTGGCGGGTCTCCTTCATCTGGTAGGCCAGGAAGTAGGGCGCCTCGAAGTCCGCGATGCGCAGCCGCTCCATCGTGCGGGCGCCCTCGCGGGTCATGGCGTCGAGCAGCACGACGCGGGCGTCGGCGGGCGGGGCCGGCGGCGCGGCGAGCAGGAGCAGCAGCAGGGGACCGAGCGTCATCGTCCGGGAGAGACGAGGGATCTACCACGGCCCCGGGCCCGGTGTGGAGCGGGGGCTCCTCCGTGCCCGCCGCCGGGGCCGCGCGGCGTTCCCCGGCCCGTGTACGCGTGGTATGCAGGCGGCGTGCGGGCGCTCGTGATCGTCCCGGCGTACAACGAGGCCGCCAGCCTGCCGGACGTCGTGGCGTCGCTCCGGGAGCACGCGCCCGGGTGCGACGTCTGCGTGGTGGACGACGGCTCCACGGACGCCACGGCCCAGGTGGCGCGGCGTCTCGGCACCCTCCTGCTCCGCTCGCCCGTCAACCTCGGCATCGGTGGCGCGGTGCAGACCGGTTACCTGTGGGCACGGGATCACGGTTACGAGGCCGCGGTCCAGGTGGACGGTGACGGCCAGCACGATCCGCGCCACGTGCGCGCGGCGCTCGATCGGCTGGCCGCCGGCGCCGACCTCGTGGTCGGGTCGCGCTTCGCGGGGGGCGGGAGCTACCGCTCGACGTCGGTGCGCAGGGCCGGGATCCGTTACCTGGCGTGGGTCCTCCGGCTGCGCTGCGGCGCCCGCGTGTCGGATCCCACCTCGGGGTTCCGCGCCGCGGGGCGCAGGGCCGTCGAGCTCTTCGCCCACGAGTACCCCTCCGACTACCCCGAGCCGGAGAGCATCGGGCTCGCCCTCCGCGCCGGGCTGGCCGTGGCGGAGATCCCCGTCACCATGCACCCGCGCCGTCACGGGGCCAGCTCCATCGGCGCGCTCGCCACCGTCTATTACCTGGTCAAGGTCACCCTCGCGCTCCTGCTCCTGCCGGGCGCGGCGGGCCGGGGCCGGGCGGCGCGGGAGGGTGCCTCGCCGTGAGCGATCCACTCATCCCCTGGCAGCTCCAGCTCGTGGGCGCGGGCGCGCTCCTCCTGCTGCTGGGGTGGGTGATCCACCTGCTCCGCCGCCGGCAGCTCGCGCTGCGCGACAGCCTGCTCTGGCTCCTCTCGACCGGCGCGGCCCTGATCGCGACGGCCTACCCGCCCGTGCTCCAGGCGGTGGCGGACGCGCTCCGGATCGCCGTGCCGTCGAACGCCCTCTTCGCGCTCGCCTTCCTGTACGTGCTCCTGAACCTGCTCTCGGCCACGATCGCCATCTCGGCCAACGCGGCCCGGGTGCGCCGGGTGGCGCAGGACTGCGCCCTGCTGCGCGCGGAGCTGGAGGCCCTGCGCGCGGAGGTGGTGCCGGGGGCCGCCGGCGCGCCGCGTCCGGAGGCGCCGTCCGCGCCGGTCCGGTGACGCCGTCGCCGTGACGCGGTCGCCTTGACGCCGCTGTCGTGAACGGTGCGCGCAGCGGGGCACCCGTCTCCGGTCGCCCCGGCGCGCGCTTCGACTAGAGTTCGCCCTCCGTGCGCACGTTCGGCAAGTACCGTCTCCTGGAGCCGATCGCCTCCGGCGGCATGGCCGAGGTCTGGCGAGCCGAGGTGGGGGGCGCGGAGGGCTTCGTGCGGGAGGTCGCGCTGAAGCTCGTCCGCGGCGACCACGACGCGCACGGGTCTTTCGTGGAGATGTTCGTCCGCGAGGCACGGCTCGCCTCGCGGCTGGTGCACGGCAACATCGTGCAGGTCTTCGACTTCGACCAGGTCGACGGCCGGCACTACATCGCGATGGAGCTGGTCCGCGGCCGGACGCTCCGCCAGGTGGTCGACCGTGCGCGCGAGCTGGGCCTGCGCTTCGGCCTCGCCCGCGCGGTGCACGTGGCGGCCGAGATCGCGCGCGCGCTCGACTACGCGCACCGCGGCGGGGACGGCGCCGTACCCGGCGGCGTGGTGCACCGCGACGTCTCCCCGCAGAACGTCCTGCTCTCCTTCGAGGGCGAGGTGAAGCTGGCGGACTTCGGGATCGCGCGCGCGCTCCAGTCCACCGACTGCACCTCCCCCGGCACCGTGAAGGGCAAGCTCGCGTACATGGCGCCCGAGCAGGCGCGCGGCACGCCGGTGGACGGGCGCGCCGACGTCTTCTCGGTCGGCGTCATCCTCTGGGAGCTGTGCACGGGCCGGCGGCTCTTCGCCCGCGACTCCGACGCGGCCATGCTGGCGGCGGTGGTGGCGCCCGAGCCCGTCTCCCCGCCCTCCGCCTGGAACGAGGCCGTCCCGCCGGAGCTGGACGCGGCGGTGCTGGGGGCGCTGGCGCGCGATGCCGCGCACCGGACCGCCAGCGCCGGGGAGCTCGCGGCCGCGCTGTCGGCGCTGCGGCTCAGGCTGGCCACGAGCCACGAAGACCTCGACCTCCGTGGCCTGCTCCGCCGCCTCTGGCCTGGCGGCGCCGGGGGCGCGCAGCGCGCGGAGCCGGAACGCACCGCGGTCCGCGAGGCGCCGGAG
>JAJYHA010000185.1 GCA_021784995.1 Myxococcales bacterium | reverse complement strand
CGGACGGGCCGTTCCCCCCGCCGCCGCCCGCCGGGCCGGAGGGGCGCCCCTGGGTCATCGCGCCCTCCGCCGAGCCGGCGCTCACCCCGGAGCAGCTCCTCGGGCTGCTCCGGCGCCGGGTGCGCTACCTCTTCGTCCTCTACCAGGAGAACCGGTCCTTCGACTCGCTCTTCGGGACCTTCCCCGGCGCCGACGGGCTCCACGCCCGGCCCCCCGCCGAGACCCCCGGGTTCGACCAGCCCTTCCTCGACGCCGCGGGGAGGCCCGCCGTCCTCCACCCGTTCCGGATCGGCCCCGCCGAGTGCGCCGCCGACACCGGCGACGTCGATCACTCGCACGCCGGGATCGTCGCCAAGATGGACGTCGTCGGCGGCCGCGCCCGGATGGACCGCTTCGCCCTCGCCGAGCTCGGGCGCCGGTCCCCGGGGAGTCCCCCCACCCTCGCCGCCCGGCAGCTCGCGGAGCTGACGATGGCCCACCTCGACTGCGACACCGTCCCGCTCCTCTGGCGCCTCGCCGACCGCTTCGTCCTGTTCGATCGGATCTTCCAGCAGATGACCGGCCCCTCGACGCCGGGGAACCTCTCGATCATCGCCGCCCAGTCGGGCCTCACCCAGCTGGCCCACCACCCGGAGCAGGCCCCCCGCGCCCCGGGCGATCCGGGGGTCCCGGTGCTCGACGATCACCTCCCCCGGGCCGGCTCCGCGCTCGACCGCTCCCCCCACCCCCTGCCGGTCAACCCGCGCGACCGGACCGGCCCCCGCGCCGAGCACCCGCAGCTCGACCAGACCTACGCGACGCTCCCGCTCACCCTCGCCGGCCGCGACGCCGCCCGCCAGGTCGGGGAGGATCCGGAGGCCGACGAGGACCTCGCCGACCTGCGCGCCGACCTGCCGGCCATCGTCGCCACCGGGCGCGCGCCGATCGGCTGGCGCTGGTACCAGGAGGGGTTCGACCGCGAGGCGGGCGACCCGGGCGACGACGACGGCCCGACCGACGCCGCCGGCCTCCACGCCTCCTACGTGACCCACCACGACGGCCCCCAGTACTTCGGCTACATCGCCCACAGCCCGGCGCTGGCGGGGAACCTCCGCGGGCTGGGAGACCTCTTCTCCGACCTCGCGCGAGGCGCGCTGCCGCCCGGCGGAGGGCTCTTCTACGTGAAGGGCGGCTACCGGAACGTCGCCGGCCAGCGCCCCGCCTGCCCCGACCCGGCCGTGCGCCGGGACTTCCTCGGCGACGACGACCACCCCGGCTACTCCGACGCGCAGATCAGCGAGGCGCTCGTGGCGCGCGCCATCGCCGCCATCGCCCGGAGCCGGTACTGGAGCGAGAGCGCGATCGTCGTCACCTGGGACGACTCGGACGGGCTCTACGATCACGTCCCCCCGCCCATCCGGCGACGGTCGGACGACGGCGCGGTGCTCGGCGACGGCCCGCGCGTGCCGCTCCTGCTCGTCTCCCCCTACGCCCGCGTCCACGCGATCCTCCACGACCAGGGGAACCACGCCTCGGTGGTGAAGCTCGCGGACCGCCTCTTCGACCTCCCCCCGCTGGCGACCCTCCCGGACGAGCTGCGCGGCCGGCGCGAGGGGGAGGCGCGGTTCCACCAGCCGGACATGGGGCCGGACGACGCGCTCACCCGCGACGTCACCGACCTCCTCCCGGGCTTCGATCCGGCCCGGCTCGCCGGGCTCGCGCCGCCGCTCCCGCCGACCTACGCCGCCGCCCCGGACGCCTGGGTCGAGCGGCTGCCGGGGGAGACCGGCCTCGGGTGCCGGGAGATCGGCGTCACCCCCGTCGACGTCGGGCGCGGGCTCCCCCTCGAGCCTCCAGCCGACTTCGATCCCCGCCCGAGGTACCGGGCCGCCGCCCCCGCCGCCCTCCCCGCTCGCGAGGCGGCTCAGCCGGCCCGGTAGAGCCCCCGCTCCGCGAGGAGGCGCTCCACCCGGGCGGCGACGAGGCCGCTCACCCCCTCGCCCCGCGCGAGCCGCTCGCGGATCACCGTGGAGGAGACGTTCGGCAGCGCCGGTCCGACGCCCCCGGGGTGACCCTCGCGCGCCAGCACGATCACCCGCGCCAGCTCGGTCACTCGCTCCCAGCGCTGCCAGCGCGGGGTCTCGGGCAGGAGGTCGGCGCCGATCGCGAGGGCGAAGCGCCGGCCGGGGTGGCGCGCCGCGAGGTGCTCGAGCGTCCGCCAGGTGCGGCCGCAGTCGGGGTCGCCCGCCAGCTCCTCCTCGGCGCGGCAGACGTGGACGCCGCGGAGCGCGGCGGTGGTCAGCTCGCACATCCGCACCCGGTCCTCGAAGGGGGCGAGCGCCTTGCCGAACGGGTGGCGGAAGCTCGGCAGGAGCCAGACCTCCGACACCCCCTGCGTGGCGAGCAGCCACCAGGCGGCCATGGCGTGGCCGACGTGGGGCGGGTTGAAGGAGCCCCCGAGGAGGGCGATCTCCGGCCGGTCCGCCATCGCCTAGGGATCGTACAGGAGGTGGGGCGCCCGGCGCCGCGCGAAGGCGCGCTCCTCGGCGGGGAGCGGGCGCGCCAGCTCGCGGAGCCCGGCGCCGGCCGCGATCGCCTCCCGCTCGCGGGCCGAGCCGCAGAGCAGGTCGAAGGCCGGGACCCCGTCCACGAACTCGTAGCGCTCCGTCCGCCACCCGAACCGGGCCGGGTCCTGGGCGCGCGCCGCGGCCACGCAGGCGAGGCCGGTCCGGAACGGGCGGAAGGCCTCGGGGTCGTGGACGTGGATCTCGACGCCGCCGCAGCGGACGCCGGCGTGCTTGTCCCAGCCCGGGGTGAAGGTCGCGGGGCGGAAGCGGGCGCCGGGGAGGCGCGCGGCCGACAGGTCGGCGGCGAGCCGATCGGCGTCGAGCCACGGGGCGCCGAGGAGCTCGAACGGCCGGGTCGTGCCCCGCCCCTCGGAGAGGTTGGTCCCCTCCAGGAGGCAGAGCCCCGGGTAGACGAGCGCCGTCTCGGGCGTCGGCATGTTGGGGGACGGCAGGATCCAGGGGAGGCCGGTGTCGCGGTACCGGTCGCGGCGGCGCCACCCCTCGCAGGGCACCACCTCCAGCTCCACGTCGATCCGCCGCTCGGCGCGGAAGAGTCGCGCCAGCTCGCCGACCGTCATCCCGTGGCGAGGCGCGAGGTCGTGGAGCCCGCAGAAGCTCTCGAAGCCGGGCCGGAGCGGCGGCCCCTCCACCGCCAGGCCGCCGATCGGGTTGGGCCGATCGAGCACCACGAAGGCGACCCGGGCGCGGGCCGCCGCCTCCATGCAGAGGAGCATCGTCGCCTGGTAGGTGTAGTAGCGGGCGCCGACGTCCTGGACGTCGAAGCAGAGCGCGTCGAGCCCCGCGAGCCGCTCCGCGGGGGGCGCGAGCGAGGCGGCCGACGCCCCGTAGAGCGAGTGGACCGGGAGCCCCGTCCGCCGGTCCCGCTCGTCGGCGACCGCCGCCATGTAGGGCGCGTCGCCGCGGACGCCGTGCTCCGGCCCGAAGAGGGCGGCGAGCTCCACGCCCGGGAGCGCGTGGAGCAGGTCCGCGGCGTGGCGGAGCCGGGCGTCGACCGCGGTCGGGTTGCAGACCAGCCCGACCCGGCGGCCGCGGAGCGACCCGCCGCGCCGCTCCAGGAGGAGCTCGAGCCCGCTCCGGACCGGCCGCCTACCGCGGCGGCCGGAGCGCGAAGCGGAACGAGTAGCGGCCGGGCTTGTCCGTCGGGTAGGCGGCATCCCTGAGGTTCCAGTAGGCGCAGGCGAGCACGTCGGGATCGTGGACCGAATCGGCGATCACCTCGACGACCGAGCCGCGGCCGGTGGCGTCGACCGTGACCCGGAGCGCCAGGTTCCCGCCGAGCCGCGGCAGCTCGCCGAGGCGCTGGCGGTAGGTCTGCTCGATGAGCGCGCCGACCGCGCGCTCGAGGCCGGCCGCGTCGGCCCGCGCGGTCGGCTCGATGTGGAGCCGGCGCTCCAGCGCCGCCCGGTCGGCGCTGGCGGCGTCGCCCGCCTCCCGCAGCACCCCGACCGCCTCCTGCGTCTGGCCCTCCGCGACCAGCAGCCGGCCGAGCTCGAGCGAGGCCCGGCGGTCGCGCGGGTCCTTGGCGAGCACCCGGCGGAGCGCCTGCGAGGCCCCCGGCCGATCCCCCGCCGCGCTCCGGAGGGCGGCGATCCGCCTCCACTCCTCGACGCCCGGATCGAGCTGGGCGAGGTGCTCGAGGGCCCGCTGCTCCGTCGGCGCGTCCCCCGCGGCGCGCGCCGCGGAGGCGAGCGACAGGAGCCCCTCCGGATCCTCCCCGAGCTCGACCGCGGCGCGCCACTGGTCGCGGGCGCCGGCCGCGTCGCCCCGGGCCTCGAGGAGGCGGGCGAGCGCGACCCGCGCCGGGCGGTCGCGCGGGCTCGCGGCGACGAGCTCCCGCGCGTAGCCCAGTGCCTGATCGCGCCGGCCGGCGGCCGCCGCCTGCCCGGCGAGCACCTCGAGCGCCGGCGCGTGACCGGGGTGGGCGGCGAGCA
>JAJYHA010000121.1 GCA_021784995.1 Myxococcales bacterium | reverse complement strand
CCGCCGGCTCGGCGGGGGAGAGCCGGTGAGCGGCGGCGCGGCCGCTCCCGGCGCCGGCCTCGACCGGCTGCTCGCCCCGCAGGTGCGGCGTGAGCGCTTCCACCGGGTGATCCGGCGCGTCGCGGCCACCCCGGGGGTGCGCACCGTGCTCGAGATCGGCGCCTCCTCCGGCGGCGGCAGCACGGAGGCGCTGGTGGCGGGCGCCCTCGAGAACCCGGGCGGGCCGCCGGAGATCCACTCCATCGAGGTCTCGAAGGCGCGCTTCGCGCAGCTCGTGGAGCGGCACCGCGGCTCCCCGTTCCTGCACCCGCACAACGTCTCCTCGGTGCCGTCGGGCGCCTTCCCGTCGGAGCAGGAGGTGGCGCGCCAT
The DNA here is from genome assembly GCA_021784995.1 of Myxococcales bacterium. Next base: position 4,130 of record JAJYHA010000121.1, on the reverse strand, counting down.
CACCGGGAGGTGCGCTCGAAGCTCCGCAACAACCGGCTCCCCAAGGTCCTGGGCTGGCTGCGGCAGGATCTGGAGTACCTCGCGCTGCACCCCGACCTCGATCGCCACGGGATCCGCGAGATCCGGGCGCTGGCGGGCGTCGATCGGTTCGACGCGGTGCTCGTGGACGGCTCCGAGTTCACGGGCCGCGCGGAGCTGGAGGAGGTGTACGGCGCGCGCTTCCTCCTCCTCGACGACACGCGCAGCTTCAAGAACTGGGAGAGCCACCGCCGGCTCCGCGCGGACCCCGGCTACCGGCGGATCGCCTCGAGCTGGTGGACGCGCAACGGCTGGTCGGCCTTCGAGCGGCGCTGATCGGCGCCGCGCCGCGCCCGCGTCAGGTCCCCCGCTGCTTCTCGGCGAAGAAGGTGTTCGTCTTGAAGAAGACCAGGTCGACGCGGCCGGTGGGGCCCTGCCGCTGCTTGGCGACGTGCAGCTCGATCTCCTGCACGTCGGCCCGGCTCGCGCCGCCGTCGCCCTCCTTCTCGTCGAGCGGCCGGTGCAGGAACATGACCACGTCCGCGTCCTGCTCGATGGCGCCCGACTCGCGGAGGTCGGAGAGCACGGGCGGCCCGTCCTTGCGCTTCTCGACGCCGCGGTTGAGCTGCGAGAGGGCCAGGATGGGGACGCCGAGCTCCTTGGCCAGGCTCTTCAGCGAGCGGCTGATGACGGCGATCTCCTGCTCGCGCGACTGCACGCCGGGCGCGTGCATGAGCTGGAGGTAGTCCACCACCACCAGGTCGAGCCCGCCCTCCCGCTTGATCTTGCGGCACTTGGCGCGCAGCTCGATGGGGGAGAGCACGAAGTTGTCGTCGAGCCAGATGCGCGAGGAGCCGACGCGGTCGCCGTGGGCCATGATGCGGTCCCAGTCGGGCTGCTGCAGCAGCCCCTGCGTCATCCGCCAGAAGTCGAGCTTCGCCTCCGCGGCCAGGATCCGCATCGCGAGCTGCTCGGAGGGCATCTCGAGCGAGAAGATGGCCACCCGCTTCTGCGCGCGCGTCGCGGCGTAGGTGGCGACGTTGAGCGCCAGGGCCGTCTTGCCGACGGAGGGGCGCGCGGCGAGGACGATCAGGGCCCCGGGCTGCAGACCGAGCAGCTTGTGGTCCAGGGCCGTGATGCCGGTCGGGACGCCGGTGACGGTGCTCTTCCCCTCGCGGACGCGCGCCTGGGTGGCCTCGATCGACTCGATGGCCTTGAGCATCGGCTCCTGGATGAGCCGCAGCGTGTCGGTGGTGCCGCCCTGGGCGGCGGCGAAGATGTCCTGCTGCGCCGTCTCGAGGTACTCGTGGACGCTGGCGCCCGCCTCGTACCCCCGCGCCAGGACGGCCTGCGCCGTCAGCTGGACCCGGCGCACCCGCGACAGGTCCGCCACCACCTCGGCGTAGTGGCGGACGTTGCCGGCGGTGCCGAGGCCCTTCGCCAGCGCGAAGGGGAGGTCGCGCGGCACCGCCGCCCCGAGCAGCCCCTTCGCCTCCAGGCGCTGGTGGAGCAGCACGGGGTCGATGACCTGCTTCTCCTGCGCGAGCTCGGTGCAGGCGGCGTACACGAGCTGGTGCGCGTGGAGGTAGAAGTCCTCGGAGGCGAGGCGGTCGGCCACCAGGTCGAACGCCGTCTCCTCGATCAGGATGGCGCCCAGCACCGCCTGCTCGGCCTCGACGTTGTGCGGGAGGTCGCGCGCGGGACGCAGCTGGAGGGCGGGTGCAGCTCCGCTCCGTCGCGGCAGCTCGGGATCGCTCATGCGGAGGACGCATGCTAGCAGCGCGGTCCGACGGCTTCATCGTGGAACGGATGCGAAGAGGCTGCGAATTCGGGGTGAACGGGCCGGTGGAGGCCGCGTGGACGGAGCGTGGAGAGCCCGGCGGGGCGGCCCGCCGGCAGGCCGCTGGCGCCGCGGTGTGGCCCGCCGTATGAGTTCCACTGCCGTGAACGCTCCACGACCCGCAGCGACCCCCCGCCTCCGCCGTGCGGCGTTCCTGGCGGTCGCCCTGGCGGCGCTACCGTGCGGGTGCAGCTCGCTCCGCCTCCTGACCGGGGTCGGCCTCGAGCGGCCCTCCCTGGTCTACGAGTCCTGGTCGCCGGAGCAGCTCGACGGGGAGGGCGTCACGATCGCGCTCCACTACCGGCTCGAGAACCCGAACGGCTTCTCGCTCGACCTGCGCAGCCTCGACTACCGCCTCGAGGTGCAGGAGCGGGAGGTGGCGGAGGGCAGCCTCCCGGCCGGCGTGACGCTCCGGGCCTCGGGCGCCACGCCGCTCTCGCTCCCGGTGCGCCTGCGCTGGCGCGACGTGCCCGGCCTGCTCGGCCTGCTCGTCACGCGGAGCGAGGTGCGCTACCGCGTGACCGGACGCGCCGGGGTCGGCTCGGCGCTCGGCACGGTGGCGCTGCCCTTCGACCACCGCGACACGCTCGCCCTGCCGCGGCTCCCCGCCCTCCGCGTCGAGACGGGCGCCGCCCGCGCCCCCGTCCCCGCGCGCGGCTGACGGCCGGGCCGGCCGGAGGGCATCCGGGACACGGTCACGCCTCCTCGGGCTCGACCGGCGCGCCGCGCATGCGGCGGACGATGTCGTGCACCGCGACGAGCAGGGAGGGCTGGACGAGGCGGGTCAGGACGGCCAGCGCCAGCGACCCGCCGATCACCACGATGGCGAGCGGCTTCTGCGCCTGCGCCCCGATGCCGTTCGAGAGGGCGGCGGGCAGCAGGCCCAGGGTGGCGGTCAGGGTGGTCATGAGGCCGGCGCGGAAGCGCTGCTCGGCCGCGGCGCGGGCGCCCGCGGCCAGCCCCTTGCCGTCCGCCCACTGCCGCTGGGCGTAGGTCACCACCAGGATGGCGTCCTGGATGGCGATGCCGAAGATGGAGACGAAGCCCATGGCCGCCGAGACCGAGAAGGCCTCGCCCGTCACGAGGAGCGCGAGGATGCCGCCCAGGCAGGCGACCGGGATCGAGATGAGGACGATCCAGGTGTCGATCCAGTTCCGCACGGCCGCGTAGACGAGCAGCATGATGAGCACCAGCGTCACCGGGATGATGACCACCAGCCGGCCCATCGCCTCCCTCAGCTCGTTGATCTGGCCCGCCCACTCCAGGTGGTTGCCGGGGCCGAGGCGGACCCGGGCGGCGATCTGCCGCTGCGCGTCCTGGATGGTGGAGCCGAGGTCGCGGCCCCGGATGGAGAACTTCACCGGCGCGTACCGGCTGCCGTCCTCCCGGTAGATGATGGAGGGGCCGCTCTCCTCGGTGACGGCGGCGAGCTGCGCCAGCGGCACGTTGCCGCCGTCGGGCGTGCCCACCGTGATGGCGCGGAGGGCGGCCAGCGAGCTGCGGTAGGGCGCCTGCCAGCGCACCGTGAGGGGGAAGCTCTTCTCGCCCTCGAAGACGGCGGTCACCGCCTGCCCGCCGATGGCGGCCGACACGACGGCCTCGACGTCGCCCGTGTTGAGCCCGTAGCGCGCGCACTGCGCCCGGTCGGGGACGATCTTGACCGCCGGCTGGCCGAGCGTCGGCAGCATCCCGAGGTCCTTCACGCCGCGCACCCCGCGCATGACGTCGACGATGGCGTCGGCGTCGGCCTCGTTCTCGGCGATGTCCGGCCCCTTCACCTTCACGCTGTTCTCGCCCTTCACCCCTGACAGCGCCTCCTCCACGTTGTCGGAGAGGTACTGCGAGAAGTTGAAGACCACGCCCGGGAAGGCCTCCTGCAGCTCGCGCCCGAGCTGGTCGGTGAGCCGCTCCTTGGTCAGGCCGCGGGGCCACGCGCCGTACGGCTTCAGCGGCGCGAAGAGCTCGACGTTGTAGGACCCGGCCACGTCCGTGCCGTCGTCGGGCCGCCCGAGCTGGGAGACGACGGTCAGGACCTCCGGGTGCCGTCGCACGATGGCCCGCATCCGCCCCACGTGCCGCGCCGACTCCTCGAGCGAGACCGACATGGGCAAGGTGGCGCGGATCCAGAAGTTCCCCTCCTCGAGCTTGGGCATGTACTCGCTCCCCAGCAGCGGGAAGAGCACCACGCAGAGGGTCACCACCGCCGCCGCCGCGAGCAGGCGCAGGCGCGCGTGGCGCAGCGCGAGGTCGAAGAGCGGCCGGTAGGCGCGCC
>JAJYHA010000194.1 GCA_021784995.1 Myxococcales bacterium | reverse complement strand
GAGCGGCACACCTCCGGAAGGAAACGACTATGGCGATGGTGCAGGAGCGGAAGAACGAGCTGGTCGAGAAGTACCGGCGGCACGAGAAGGACACCGGGTCGCCGGAGGTCCAGGTGGCGCTGCTCAGCGAGCGGATCACCTACCTCACCGAGCACTTCAAGACGCACAAGAAGGACCACCACAGCCGCCGCGGGCTGCTGAAGCTCGTCGGCCAGCGGCGCCGCCTCCTCGACTACCTGCGGACGGTCGACCTGGCGGGCTACAAGACGCTCATCGAGCAGCTCGGGATCCGCAAGTAGCGCAGCGGCGCCCCGGCCGCAGGTGCGTCCGGGGCGCTGGCGCCCGCCGGTCTGGTGCCGGCGGCGCCGACACGACGCCCGCGCCACGCGGGCCTTGTGGGGACCTGCAGGCGCCTCCGTTTCCGACTCCGCCGCCGCTCCGAGGATCGGCGGTGGAGTGAGGAACAGAGGCACCGGTCGAGGGCCCCCCGGGGTACCGGGCAGCGCGGGCCATGCGGGCGCGGTCGAGGCGGCGGACGCCGCGCGGCGCGCCCATCGAAGGAACGGTGCACATGACTCCCATCCAGGTGAAGGCCCGCGTCGGCGAGACGGAGATCCTCCTCGAGACCGGCAAGGTGGCGAAGCAGGCCCACGGCGCGGTCTGGGCGCGGCTCGGCGACTCGGTCGTCCTGGTGACGGTCGTCTCGGCGAGCGAGCGCAAGGAGGGGATCGACTTCTTCCCCCTCACCGTCGACTACCAGGAGAAGCTCTACGCCGCCGGGCGCATCCCGGGGAGCTACTTCAAGCGCGAGGGGCGGCTCACCGAGCGCGAGACGCTCATCTCCCGCATCATCGACCGCTCCTGCCGGCCGCTCTTCGCCGAGGGCTACGCCAACGAGACGCAGATCGTGGCGACCGTCGTCTCCTTCGACCAGGAGAACGACACCGACGTGCTGGCGCTCACCGCCGCCTCGGCCGCGCTCCAGGTCTCCGACGTCCCGTTCAGCGGCCCCATCGCCGGGGTCCGCGTGGGCCGGCTCGACGGCAAGTTCGTCGCCAACCCGACGATGGCCCAGCGGGCGGCCTGCGACCTCGACGTGATCATGGCCGCGTCGCGCGACGCCATCGTCATGGTCGAGGGCGGCTGCCGCGAGGTCTCCGAGGCGGTGATGGTCGAGGCCCTGCTCTTCGGCCACGGCGCGGTGAAGGGGCTCCTCGACGCGCAGGAGGAGCTCCACCGCAACGCGGGGAACAAGGCCAAGCGCGCCTTCGAGGCCCCGAAGAGCGACCCGGAGCTCAAGGCGAAGGTGAAGGCCCTCACCTGGGACAAGGTGAAGGAGGCCTACGGGCGCCACGAGAAGCACGATCGCTACGGCCGGCTCTCGGAGATCCGGAAGGAGCTGACCGCGACCCTCAAGGCGGAGGCGGCCGGCGATCCCGCCCGGCTCGCGGCGCTGGCGCTCCGCGAGAAGGAGATCAAGGCGGCGTACGAGGACGTCAAGTACGAGTACATGCGCCTCATGATCACCGACGAGGGGCGGCGGATCGGCGGCCGCGGCATGGCCGACGTCCGGAAGATCACCTGCGAGGTGGGGCTCCTCCCCCGCGTCCACGGCTCGGCGCTCTTCACCCGCGGCGAGACCCAGGCCCTGGTGGGCGCCACCCTCGGCACCGCCGACGACGAGCAGCGGATCGAGGGGCTCAACGGCATGACCTTCAAGAAGTTCATGCTCCACTACAACTTCCCGCCCTTCTCGGTCGGCGAGGTGAAGTTCCTCCGCGGCCCGGGGCGGCGCGAGATCGGCCACGGCGCCCTCGCCGAGCGCGCCCTCCGCCAGGTCCTCCCCGACGACGCCTCCTGGCCCTACTCCGTCCGCCTGGTCTCGGACATCATGGAGTCGAACGGCTCCTCCTCGATGGCCTCGGTCTGCGGCGGCTGCCTGGCCCTCATGGACGCGGGCGTCCCCATCAAGGCGCCGGTCGCCGGCATCGCCATGGGGCTCATCAAGGAGGGCGAGAAGATCGCCATCCTCTCCGACATCCTCGGCGACGAGGATCACCTCGGCGACATGGACTTCAAGGTCTGCGGGACCGAGGCCGGCATCACCTCGATCCAGATGGACATCAAGATCGGCGGCGTCACCCGGGACATCCTCGCCCGCGCCCTCGACCAGGCCGCCGCCGGCCGCCGCCACATCCTCGGCGAGATGCGCAAGGCGATCGCCGCGCCCCGCGCGGAGATCAGCCAGTACGCGCCGCGGATCACCAACATCCGGATCCGGCCGGAGCGGATCAAGGACGTCATCGGCCCCGGCGGCAAGGTGATCAAGGACATCACCGCCCGCACCGGCTGCTCGATCAACGTCGAGGACGACGGGAGCATCGCCATCGCCAGCTCCGACCAGACCAAGGTCGAGGCGGCGATCAAGATGATCAAGAACCTCACCCAGGAGGCGGAGGTCGGCAGGATCTACACCGGCACCGTCCGCAAGATCGTCGAGTTCGGCGCCTTCGTGGAGATCTTCCCCGGGACCGACGGCCTGATCCACATCTCCGAGCTGTCGGAGAAGCGGGTGAAGGCGGTCTCCGACGTCCTCTCCGAGGGCGACGAGGTCATGGTCAAGGTGGTCTCGGTCGACCGGCAGGGGAAGATCCGGCTCTCCCGCAAGGAGGCCCTCGCCGACGCGGCCGGCAAGCCGGCCGGCGCCGAGGCGCCGAAGGCCTGAGCCGGGGGAGCGCGGCGGGAGGCCCCGTGTCCGGTGCGCCGGTGCAGCTGGAGGTCACCCGGGTCGGGCGGCGCGGGCCGCCGCTCGACCTCCCCGCCTACCAGACGGAGCGGTCGGCCGGGCTCGACCTCCGGGCCGACGAGGCGGTGGTCCTCGCGCCGGGCGCGCGGGCCCTCGTCCCGACCGGCCTCGCCGTGGCGATCCCCCCGGGCCACGAGGGGCAGGTGCGCCCCCGGTCCGGGCTGGCGCTCCGCCACGGGCTGGGGCTGCTCAACGCCCCCGGCACCATCGACGCCGACTACCGGGGCGAGCTCCAGGTGATCCTGGTGAACCACGGCGCCGAGCCCGTGCGCCTCGAGCGGGGCGACCGGATCGCCCAGCTGGTGATCGCCCCGGTCACCCGCGCCGCGCTGGTGGAGGTCCCGGCGCTCGACCCGACCGCGCGGGGCGGCGGCGGCTTCGGCTCGACCGGACGCTGAGCCCGGCGGCGCGCGCCGCCACCCCCACCGGCGGCCGCGAGGGCCGCCCCGAGGAGGAGCACGATGATCCCGCGATACACCCGCCCCGAGATGGGGGACCTCTGGACCTCCGAGCACCGCTACGGCATCTGGCTCGAGGTCGAGCTGCTCGCCTGCGAGGCGATGGTCGGGCTCGGGGAGGTGCCGGCGGAGGACCTCGCGGCGCTCCGGCGCACCTTCGACGGCCACCGCTTCACCGCCGCCGATGTCGCCCGGATCGAGGAGATCGAGCGGACGGTCAAGCACGACGTCATCGCCTTCCTCACCTGGGCGGAGGAGAAGGGCGGCCCGCCGGCCCGCCACCTCCACAAGGGCATGACCTCCTCCGACGTCCTCGACACGGCGCTGGCCGTCCAGCTCGCCGAGGCCACCCGGCTCCTGCTCGCCGGGATCGACCGGGTCCTGGCGGCGGTGGAGCGCCGGGCGCGCGAGCACCGGCTCACCCCGATGATCGGCCGCAGCCACGGCATCCACGCCGAGCCGACGACCTTCGGGATCAAGCTGGCCGGGTGGTACGACGCCTGGTCGCGCCGGCGCGAGGCGCTCGCGCGGGCCGGGCGGACGGTGGCGGTCGGCAAGATCTCCGGCGCCGTCGGCACCTTCGCGAACGTCGACCCCCGCGTCGAGGCGGTGGTGGTGGAGCGGCTCGGGCTGGCCGGGGGGGAGGCGGCGGCGACGCAGGTGGTGAACCGCGACCGCCACGCCGAGTTCTTCGCCGCGCTGGCGCTGGCCGGCGCGACCCTCGAGCAGCAGGCGACCGAGGTGCGCCACCTCCAGCGGACCGAGGTGCGGGAGGCCGAGGAGCCCTTCACCGCCGGGCAGAAGGGCTCGTCGGCGATGCCGCACAAGCGCAACCCCATCCTCTCGGAGAACCTGACCGGCCTCGCCCGGCTGCTCCGCGGCTGGGCGCTCGCGGCCCTGGAGGACGTCGCCCTCTGGCACGAGCGGGACATCAGCCACTCCTCGGTGGAGCGGGTGATCGCCCCGGACGCCACCATCGCCCTCGACTTCGCCCTCCACCGCTTCGCCGGGATGGTGGAGAACCTCCGCGTCTACCCCGAGCGGATGCGGGAGAACCTCGAGCTCACCGGCGGGCTCTTCGAGGCGCAGCGGGTCCTGCTGGCGCTCGTCGGCAAGGGGGTCGCCCGGCAGCACGGCTACGTCCTGGTGCAGCGGAACGCGATGAAGGTCTGGGAGGAGAAGGTCGACTTCCGGGCGGCGCTGGAGCGCGATCCCGAGGTCGCGGCGCTCCTCACCCG
>JAJYHA010000048.1 GCA_021784995.1 Myxococcales bacterium | reverse complement strand
CAGCAGCTGCTCCACGTCGGCCGCGGCGCGGGCGAAGGCCTCCGGATCGTCGGGGAGCCGCTCCCCCTGCCCCGCCAGGTAGCGCCGCAGCCGGAGCGGCGTGGCAGGGCCCGCCACGCCCGTCACGTCCGGCTCCGCGTCCAGTCCGCGCTGGAAGCCGTCGACGGCGCGGAGCACCTCGGGATCGGCCGCCGTGCCGGCGGGCACCTGGATCCACACCCGCGCCACGTTCAGGTCCATCACGTGCTCGCGGAACCAGGCCAGGTCGTGGCGCAGGGCGCTGCCGGGGTCCAGGTACTCGAGGCTGTCGGCCTCCACGGAGACCCCGCGCACCAGGCCCGGGAGGCCGAAGAGCGCCACCAGCCCGGCGGCGCAGGCCGCGCCCGTCCCGCCCACCAGCGCCCAGCGGTGGCGGAAGGTCCAGGCCGGCAGCGCCGTCGCCACGCGGTCGTAGAGCGCGCTGCGGATGGGGACGGTGCGGCGGGTCGGCGTGCGCAGGGCCCGCTCCAGCGCGGGGAAGAGCGTGAAGACCACCACCCAGGCGACCGCCAGGCCGACCGCCGTCCAGATCCCCATCTCGCGCACCGGCCCGATCCGCGAGACGGCCAGCGCCGCGAACCCGACCGCGGCCGCCAGCATGGAGGCCGTCACCGGCAGCAGCTTGCTCCGGAGCGCCTCGACGTGGTGCACCTCCAGCGGCACGCCCTCGGGCGCGTCCACGTAGCGCGAGTGGACGTAGACCAGGGAGGCCAGCGTGGTGAGGAGGATGGTGAGCGGGACCAGGACCGAGACGATGGTGAAGCTGAAGCCGAGCAGCCCGCCCGCCGCCACGCCCAGGGCGACCGCGGCGGCGATGGTGAGGACCAGGGCCAGGAGCGCGCGCCAGGAGCGGTAGAGGAAGAGCGCGATCCCCACCAGCAGCGCGGCGAAGAGGGGGAAGGCGCGGCCGGAGGCCGCCGCCGACTGGTGCTCCAGCCAGGAGGTGACGCAGGGCGCGCCCACCTTGCGCAGGGGGCCGGCGCCGCTGCGGGCCAGGGCGGCGTCCACCGCCGCCAGCGCGGCGTCGCGCTCGGCCGATCCGTGCACGTCGAGGCTGACGACGAGGGTGAGGAAGTGGTCGCCCAGCAGCCCCTGCCGGCGGAAGAAGGCGGTCCCGAGCGCCAGCCGCCGCAGCTCGTCCGGATCGGCGCCCGGGCGGGCGCGGCGGAGCGCGTCGAGCACCGAGAAGGTCCCGACGTGCGGGAGGCCCTGCAACGCCCGCCGGGCCGCCTCCACCCGCGCGAGCGAGGCCGCCGACCACGGGTCCTGCGCCTCGAGGACGATCAGGACGGTCGGGACCTCGGGGAAGATGCGCTGGAAGGCGCGGGTGGCGGCGTGATCCGGATCGCTCGGCACCAGGAGCCGGTCGATGGCGCCCTCGCTCGGGATGCGCGCCGCCACGAGGGCCGCCGCGGGCACGAGGAGGGCGTAGAGGACGAGCAGGGGCGCGCGCGCCCGCACCACGCCCGCCAGCAGGCGCGAGGCCCGATCGCTCACCGGCGCCCCGTCACGCCGCCCGCGCGGGCCGTCGCCGGTCCCAGGCCGAGGTCACCGCCAGCGCGACCAGGGCGTAGGCGATCCCCAGCACGGCGTCGGTGACGTAGTGGTGCTGCAGGTAGACGGCGCTCAGGCACATGAGGAGGAAGAAGCCGGTGGCCGGCCAGCGGGCCCAGCGCAGCTCGGCCACCCGGAAGGCGAGGATGGCGGCGATGAGCGGGTAGGAGACGTGCAGCGACGGGTAGGCGCCGAAGACGTCCACGCCGCGCCCGTACACCTGGTCGAAGAGGTGCGTCCCGAGGAGCGCGTCGAAGCGCTGCGCGGCGGCCGCCTCGGGCAGGACGTCCGCGCGGGCGGGCCCCAGGCCGTACTCCGTCACGTACCAGGGCGGGGCGGCGGGGTAGACGAAGTAGGTCGCGAAGCCCAGGACGTTCACGACCAGGAACGAGCGGGCGAAGGTGGCGGCGCGGGCGAGGTTGCCGCGGAAGAAGGCGACGAAGGCCAGCCCCAGGTACTCGGCGACGAAGACGAGGTAGGTGAGGCCGCAGGCCAGGTCGAGCAGCACCCCGTGGTGCCGCTGGAAGAGCTCGTTCGGCGTCAGGCCTCCGATCCCGAACCACCGCCGCTCGAGGAGGTAGGGCTCCGCGACGTGCACGCGCCCGGCGACGCCCTGCCAGTAGTAGTAGCGCATGGAGTCGAAGATCACGCCGGTGAGGATGAAGGGGAAGAAGGTCCTCAGGAAGAGGCGCGTCCGCTCGTTGTACAGGTCGAGCAGCCCGAGCAGGCCCACCAGGACGTGGTCGCCGCGCAGCCCGCCCAGCGTGCTCACCGCCGCGATGTAGAGCAGCCCCGCCAGCGCCGCCCAGGGGCGCCGCTCCAGGGTGCGCGAGGGGAGGAGCCAGGCGCGCACCGCCGCGCCGATTTCCTGGCTCGTACGCTCCGGGGCGGCGCGGAGATCGGACGCGGTGGACCGCATGGGGGCGCGCAGGAACTTACGTCGCCGCCCGGGCGAGTCAAGACCCCGCCGCGGATCTCCGGCGACGGGCTCGCGCGGAGCGGATAACGTTGGGGCGCATGCGCGCCGGGCGCACCGCACCGAGGAGAGGAGCACCCCGCTGCGCGGCGGCGTGAGGGCCCGCCGCCGGGCGTGGGTGGCGGCCGTCACCGTGGCCGCGCTGGCCGCCGCCCGGCCGGCCCGCGCGGACTGCGTGGGGCCGCTGTCGACCCAGCTCATCCCCCTCCCCGTCTACGCCACGCTGCCGAACGAGGGCGACACCTGGGGCGCCATGCCCGTCTTCCTCCGCGTCTGCCCCGACGACGGCCGCACGGAGTCGATCATCGCGCCCAGCGTGAGCTGGAACTCGGTCATCCACTTCACCGGGACCTTCCGCTGGTTCCACTACCCGACCGACGACACGAGCCTGACCGTCATCGCCTCGGCCAGCACGCGCATCAACTACGACCTCTTCGTCCAGTGGCTGCGGTCGCCCACGGCGGCGGGCGCCAGCACCGACGACCTCTCCCTCCGGATCGAGCGCAGCGCCTTCTTCCGCTTCTTCGGCCTGGGCCCCGACACGCCCGAGGAGGCGCAGTCCAGCTACACGGGGATGCGCGTCGTGGCGAGCGCCCGCCGCGGCGTCAACCTGGCGCGCCACCTCAACCTGGGCGCCTCCCTCTCCTTCGAGCACCACGAGGTGGAGGCGATGGGCGTGCCCGGCCTGCCCCTCAGCCCGTCGCTCTTCCCGGACGCGCCCGGGATGCACGGGGCGACGCTCCTCTCGCAGGGCGTCGATCTCCGGTACGACGACCGCCGGGGCGGCGACTACGCGGAGCGCGGGGTGCGCGGCGACCTCTCGGCCGGCGTGTTCGAGGGGCTCGCCGGCTCGCCCGCCTTCTTCCGCGGCGCCGCCCAGCTGCGCGGCATCTTCCCCGAGCTCTCCTGGCTCTCCGGCGCCGCCCGGATCTGGTGGATGGGCGTCAGCTCCTCCGGCGCCCCCTTCTACCTGCAGCCCTCGCTGGGCGGCTCCTACCTCCTGCGCGGGTTCATGGAGGATCGCTTCATCGACCGGCAGGCCTGGACGCTCGAGCTCGAGCAGCGCGTCAAGCTCCTCACCACGCACATCTTCGGCGTGACCGCCGACTGGCGAGCCGACCCCTTCGTCGCCGTCGGCCAGGTCTTCGGCGACCTAGGCTCGGCGCTGTCGCGCCCGCGCCCCGCCACCGGGATCGGCTTCCGCGCCTTCGTCCACCCCAACGTGCTCGGGCGCGTGGACGTGGCCTATGCCGGCGAGGGGCCGATGTTCTACGTCGAGCTGGGGTACCCGTACTAGACGGGCCGCCGGCGCCGCCCGGGGCTCCCGGTCAGGCCACTCCGAGCCGGGCCGCGGCGGGCTGCCCGGCCACCAGCGCGCGGACCGCGGCCGCGATCCCGGCCGCGTCGAGCCCGAGCTGGGCGCGCTGCCGGTCGGCGTCGCCGTGCGTCACGAACCGGTCGGGGAGCCCGAGCCGCCGCACGCGCACGTCGCGCAGATCGCGCTGCTCGAGGAGCTCGAGGACCGCCGCGCCGAACCCGCCCGCCAGCGCCGACTCCTCCACCGTGACCACCCGGCCGCACCGCGCGGCCAGCGCGCAGAGGAGCTCCTCGTCGAGCGGCTTCACGAAGCGGGCGTCCACCACCGCCACGCGCAGGCCCTCCCCCTCCAGCGCGGCCGCGGCGGCCAGCGCCGCGTAGGCGGCGGGGCCGGCCGCCAGCACGGCCGCGTCCGGGCGCGCCCCCGCGTCCCGGAGCAGGCGCGCCTTTCCGACGGGGAGCGGCTCCGGCGTGGGGTCGATCTGGACGCCGCGTCCTGCGCCGCGCGGGAAGCGGAACGCCGCCGGCCCGTCGTGCGCCAGCGCGGTCACCAGCATGCGGCGCAGCTCGTTCTCGTCCGAGGGCGCCATCACCACCAGGTTCGGGACGCAGCGCAGG
>JAJYHA010000373.1 GCA_021784995.1 Myxococcales bacterium | reverse complement strand
CCACTTGAAGAAGAACTTCATCCTCGACACGAACGTGCTCCTGCACGACCCGCGCTCCATGTTCGGGTTCGGGGACAACGACGTGGTCATCCCGATCTACGTCATCGAGGAGATCGACAACTTTAAGCGGGACCTCTCCTCGCTGGGGAGGAACGCGCGCCAGGTGAGCCGGCAGCTCGACGAGTTCCGGCTGCTCGGCAACCTCCGGGACGGGGTCTCCCTCGGGCCGGACCGCGGGACCCTCCGCGTGGTGATCACCGAGCGGAAGCTGCCCCCGGAGCTCGGCGAGGGCCACTCCACCGACAACAAGATCCTGGCCACCGCGCTCGACCTGCGCGACCGGGAGGGAGCGCCGGCGGTCTTCGTCACCAAGGACACCAACCTGCGGATCCGCGCCGACGCGCTGGGGCTGCACGCGGAGGACTACGACGTCGAGGACGTGAACCTGGACGAGCTCTGGACGGGCGTCGCCGAGGTGGAGCTCGACGCGCAGGCGGTGAACGACTTCTACACGCAGGGCGCGGTCCCGCTCCCGCCCGCGGGCGGCGACCCGCCGCCCCCCAACGAGTTCGTCGTGCTCCGCGATCGCGCCAACCCGCAGCACAGCGCGGTGGGCAAGTACAGCGCGGCCCGGCAGGCGTACGTGCCGCTGATCAAGATCCCGAAGGAGGGGGTGTGGGGGATCCGTCCGCGCAACAAGGAGCAGTCGTTCGCGCTCGACCTGCTCCTCAACGACGAGGTGCGCCTCGTCACGATCGTCGGGAAGGCGGGCACCGGCAAGACCCTCCTGGCCATCGCGGCGGGGCTCCAGAAGACGATGGAGGAGAGCGTCTACCAGAAGCTGCTCGTGTCGCGCCCCATCTTCCCGCTGGGCCGCGACATCGGCTACCTGCCGGGCGACGTCGAGGAGAAGCTGAACCCCTGGATGCAGCCCATCTTCGACAACGTGGAGTACCTCATGAACCTCTCGCGCTCGGAGAAGAAGCAGGGGCGCGGCTACCACGAGCTCATCGACCTCGGGATCATGGAGATCGAGCCGCTCACCTACATCCGCGGCCGCTCCATCCCCAACCAGTACATCATCGTGGACGAGGCGCAGAACCTCACGCCGCACGAGGTGAAGACCATCATCACGCGCGTGGGCGACGGGACGAAGATCGTCCTCACGGGCGACCCGTACCAGATCGACAACCCCTACGTGGACGCGACCAACAACGGGCTCATCCACGTGGCGAACCGCTTCAAGAGCGAGCGGCTGGCCGGGCACGTCACGATGTCGAAGGGTGAGCGCTCCCCGCTGGCCGAGCTGGCGGCCAACCTGCTGTAGGGCGTGGCCCGGATCAGTTCGGCAGCAGGTGCGGGCGACGGGCGCTGGCCGCGAAGTCGACGAGCTCGACGGGAGAGGGCGCCATGCCGAACGTCACCTGCTCGCGGGTGCCGGCGGCGTCGCCGCCGATCTGCAGGGGGACGGGGCGCTCGAACCGCACCGCGACGCGCTCCACGTGGAAGTCGAGCAGGCCGGGGTGCTCGAAGGCACCCGACCAGACCTTCTTCAGGTTCCACACCACGGCCGGGACCGACAGCTGCGCCGCCACGCGGAGCTGGAGCATCCCGGGCCGGGTGTCGGCGAACGGGAAGGCCCGCAACCCGAAGCCGTAGAAGGGGACGGTGCTCGCGGCCGCCATCACGCACGGGCCGGAGTAGAGCAGCTCGCCGCGCCGGTAGGCGCGGCCCACCTGCCGGCCGCGGGCGTCGAGCCGGTGCGCGGCCGCGCCGACGTTCACGATCTCGCAGTACCCTGGGGTGCGCTCGAGCAGGTACCGGGGCGCGGAGCGGAGCGCAACCGCCAGGCCGTAGCCGGAGAGCCCCGACGCGATCGGGGCCAGGGCGGTGCTGCCGAGGGCGCCCTTGAGCCAGCTGTAGTCGTTGATGACGGCGGCGTCGATGCCGACGCCCGCGAACGGGGTCCGCCGCCCGTCGCACACCAGGAGGTCGAGGCGCCGGACGCAGCAGGCGGCCCCCGCCGCGAAGGTGGAGATCTGGGACAGGTGGGCGTCCCGACGGGCGCCGACCACCTCGGCCACCGCGTTGCCGGTGCCGAGCGCGAGCACCCCGAAGCGCGGCGCGGGCGCGCCCGCGCGCGCGGTGCGGTCGAGGATCTGGTTCACCCACGAGACGAAGGTGCCGTCGCCGCCTCCGGTGAAGACCGTCCCGTAGCCGCGGTCGACCACCGTGTCGGCGATCAGGGAGGCCTCCTCGGGGCTCCGCGACAGGAACACGTCCTCCGAGGGGACCACGCGTTCGAGCGCGCGCCGGATCCCGCTCGCGACCTGCCTGGCGTTCGCGTTCAGGAGCACCGCGAAGCGGCCCTGCCGATCGGACACCGCCGGAGCACGGACCGCGGGGGTCATCATCGAGGCGCTCTCCTGTACCCGGTGCATGGTGCGATGCCGCCCCCGGTGCTCCAGCAAGCCGGATGCCACGGCGCGTCATGGAGCTCAATCACCGATTATGCTTGGAGATACCATGTGCGATGCCGTCGCACCTGAGGGGGCGACGCTGCGTCGCCGAGGTGGCGATCGCGTAACGCGCTACGCAGTACCAGTTTCCCGCGCACCCTCGTTTGGCCGATGCCGGTACCTGTTTGACACGGCTCGCCGGGGACTTAGGTTCGCCCCACAGGAGGGATTCCCCACATGGCGAAGATCATCGGTATCGACCTCGGGACCACGAACTCCGTGGTGGCCGTGATGGAGGGCAAGGAGCCCGTCGTCATCACGAACGAGGAGGGTTCGCGCCTCACCCCGTCGGTCGTCGCCTACACGAAGGACGCGGAGCGGCTGGTGGGCCAGGTGGCGAAGCGGCAGGCCATCACCAACCCGGAGCGCACCATCTACTCGATCAAGCGCTTCATGGGCCGCCGCTTCTCCGAGGTCGGCGAGGAGATCAAGCGCGTCCCCTACCACGTGGCCGAGGGGCCGAACGGCGACGCGCGGATCGAGAGCGACGGCAAGCAGTACTCGGCGCCCGAGATCAGCGCCCAGGTGCTGCTGAAGCTGAAGCGGGCGGCCGAGAACTACCTGGGCGAGAAGGTGACGGACGCGGTCATCACCGTGCCGGCCTACTTCAACGACGCCCAGCGGCAGGCCACCAAGGACGCGGGCGAGATCGCCGGCCTCAACGTGCGCCGGATCGTGAACGAGCCCACGGCGGCGGCGCTGGCGTACGGCCTCGACAAGAAGAAGAACGAGAAGATCGCCGTCTACGACTTCGGCGGCGGCACGTTCGACATCTCCATCCTGGAGGTGGGCGAGAACGTGGTCGAGGTGCTCGCCACCAACGGCGACACGCACCTCGGCGGCGACAACATCGACCTCGTGATCATGGACTGGCTCATCGCCGAGTTCCGCAAGGACACGGGGATGGACGTCTCGAAGGACAAGATGGTGCTGCAGCGGCTCAAGGAGGCCGCCGAGAAGGCCAAGATCGAGCTCTCGTCGCTGCTCGAGACCGAGATCAACCTGCCGTTCCTCACGGCGGATCAGACCGGGCCCAAGCACCTGGCCATCAAGCTCTCGCGCGCCCGGCTGGAGCAGATGGTGGAGCCGCTCGTGCAGCGCTCGCTGGAGCCGACGCGCAAGTGCCTCGCCGACGCCAAGCTCGATCCGTCGCAGGTGGACGAGGTGGTGCTGGTCGGCGGCCAGACCCGCATGCCGGCCATCATCGCGGCGGTGCAGAAGTTCTTCGGCAAGGAGCCGAACCGCACCGTGAACCCCGACGAGGTGGTGGCGGTGGGCGCGGCGGTCCAGGCCGGCGTCCTCTCGGGCGAGGTGAAGGACATCCTCCTGCTCGACGTGACGCCCCTGTCGCTGGGCGTCGAGACCCTGGGCGGCGTGATGACGCGGCTCACCGAGCGCAACACCACCATCCCGTGCAAGCGGTCGGAGACCTTCTCCACCGCCTCGGACAGCCAGACGTCGGTGGAGATCCACGTGCTGCAGGGCGAGCGCGAAATGGCGCGCGACAACCGCACGCTGGGCCGCTTCCACCTGGAGGGCATCCCCCCGGCGCCGCGCGGCATGCCCCAGATCGAGGTCACGTTCGACATCGACGCGAACGGCATCCTGAACGTCTCCGCCAAGGACAAGGGGACGGGGAAGGAGACGAAGATCACCATCACCCACTCCTCGGGCCTGGCCAAGGACGAGGTGGAGAAGATGGTGGCCGACGCGCGCTCGCACGAGGCGGAGGACAAGCAGCGGCGGGAGGAGGTCGAGCAGCGCAACCGGGCCGAGAACCTCGCCTACCAGATGGAGAAGCTGATCCGGGAGAACCGGGAGAAGCTCTCGGCGGCGACCGTGACCGAGATCGAGCAGGCCGTCCAGCAGGTGCACTCGGTCCGCGAGAAGGGGAGCGCGGCCGAGGTGAAGGCGGCCACGGAGCGCCTGGAGAAGGCGAGCCACCGCGCCGCCGAGGAGCTGTACAAGACGGCGGGAGCGGGCGCC
>JAJYHA010000099.1 GCA_021784995.1 Myxococcales bacterium | reverse complement strand
CTGCGGACGCTCCTCGACGGGGTGGAGGCCGACGCGGCGGTGGTGGTGGCGGAGCTGGTTCCCGAGCTGGCGCGGTGGGTGCGCGGCGTCGCCGCGCCGCTGGCGGGGGATCCGCTGTCCGATCCCCGCGTTCGCCTCCAGATCGGCGACGTGCACCGCCGCATCGCGGAGGCCGCCGGCGCGTTCGATCTCCTGCTGCTGGACGTGGACAACGGCCCGGCGCCGCTCGCGCACGCCGCCAACGCCGGCCTCTATGGCGAGGGGGGCGTCGCGGCCTGTCATCGCGCCCTCCGGCGGGGCGGCGTGCTGGGTGTGTGGTCCGCCGGGCCCGACGCCCGCTACCTGGCGCTCCTGCGGCGTGCGGGCTTCGCGGCCGAGGCGCGGACCGTTGCCGCCGGGCCGGGGGCCGGGGCGCGCCATGCGATCTTCCTGGCCACGCGCGGCGCCGCACCGTGACGGGGTGTCCCGGGCGGCGTTCCTCTCCGGGCGGCCGGGGGAGGGGCCGGGAGCGCCGTCGGCCGGGGGCCATGTATACTCGATCGCTCGGCCGCGGCCTCCGCGGCAGGCCCGAAGGAGGCCGGGCGGCGGATGATCCAGGTCTACGACACCACCCTGCGTGACGGCACGCAGCGCGAGGGGATCTCCCTCTCGTGCGACGACAAGCTCCGCATCGCGAGGCGCCTCGACGCCCTCGGCGTCACCTTCGTCGAGGGTGGCTGGCCGGGATCGAACCCGAAGGACGCGGAGTTCTTCGAGCGGGCGCGCGACGTGCCGTGGGAGACGGCCCGCATCGCGGCCTTCGGGTCGACCTGCCGCGTCGGGGGCGGGCCCGAGGACGACGCGAACATCCGGGCGCTCCTCGACGCGCGGACCCCGGTCTGCACGGTGGTGGGCAAGACCTGGACGCTGCACGTCACGGACGTCCTGCGGACCACGCTGGACGAGAACCTCCGCATCGTCGAGCAGAGCATCGCCTACCTGCGCGCCGAGGGGCGGCGCGTCGTCTACGACGCCGAGCACTTCTTCGACGGCTACCGCGCCGACGCCGCCTACGCGCTGGAGACGCTGCGCGCGGCGGTCCGCGGCGGCGCCGAGACGGTGGTCCTCTGCGACACGAACGGCGGATCGCTGCCGTGGCAGATCGCGGACGTCGTGCGCCAGGTCCAGGAGGGCGTGCGCCACCCCTTCGGCGTGCACGCCCACGACGACGGGGAGTGCGCGGTCGCGAACACGCTCGCCGCGGTGGCCGGCGGCGCGATCCAGGTCCAGGGCACGATCAACGGCTACGGCGAGCGGTGCGGGAACGCCAACCTCTGCTCGATCCTCCCCGCCCTCGAGCTGAAGATGGGGAAGCGCTGCCTGCCGGAGGGGCGCCTGCGCACGCTGCGCGAGGTGGCGCGCTTCGTGGCGGAGGTGGCCAACCTGGCGCTCGACGAGCACCTGCCCTACGTCGGCAAGTCCGCCTTCGCGCACAAGGGCGGGATCCACGTCGCGGCCATGCGGCGCAACGAGACCTCCTACCAGCACGTCGACCCGGCCCTGGTGGGCAACGAGATGCGCGTGGTGGTGAGCGAGCTCTCCGGCCGCGGCAACCTGCTCAGCAAGGCGGAGGAGTACGGGCTCGATCTCACCCGGGCGCGCGACGTGGGCGGCCTGCTGAACGAGATCAAGGAGCTGGAGGCGAAGGGGTTCTCGTTCGAGGGCGCCGAGGCCTCGGTGGCCATGATGATGAAGCGCCAGGAGCCGGGCTACCGGCCGCCCTTCGAGGTGGTGGACTTCCTGGTCACGGTCGAGCACCGGGCCGGCCGCGGCATCTTCGCCGAGGCGATGGTGAAGGTGCGCGTCGACGGCGAGCAGGTCCACACCGCAGCGGAGGGCGACGGCCCCGTGGACGCCCTCGACACGGCGCTCCGCAAGGCCCTGATGCCCCGCCACCCGGAGGTCGGCGCGCTGCAGCTCAGCGACTACAAGGTCCGCATCCTGGACAGCACGGCCGGCACCGCCGCCATCACGCGCGTGCTCATCGACACGCAGAAGGGCGGCCGGCGCTGGAGCACCGTCGGCGCGAGCACCAACATCATCGAGGCCAGCTGGCGAGCGCTCGTCGACTCCGTCGAGTACGGGCTGACCCTCGCCGGTTGAAGGGGATCCCATGGCCTACCAGGTGCGCTTCGCCTCCACGCTCCAGGACCGCGAGGCCGCGTACGTGCTGCGGCGGGCGGTGTTCGAGGAGGAGCAGAACGTCCCGCGCCCGCTCGACCGTGACGCCCACGACTTCAACGCCGATCACGTGGTGGCCTTCGACGGCGAGGGGCGGTGCGTGGGCACGGGCCGCGTGGTCCGCGTCGACAGCCGGACGTGTCAGATCGGCCGCATGGCGACGGCGCCCCCGCACCGGGGCCGCGGGATCGGGGCGGCGGTCCTCGAGTACCTGGAGCGGATGGCGCGCCTGCGCGGGCTGGCCGAGATCGTCGTGCACGCGCAGCTGCCGGCCGAGCCGTTCTACCGTCACCGCGGGTACGTCGCGGAGGGCGACCCGTTCGCGCTCGAGGGCGTGCCGCACGTTTTCATGCGGAAGCTCCTCCTCCGCTGAACCCGGGGTCCCTCGTTCGGACCTCGGGCGATCGCCGGAGGCGGGCCCCCGGAGTTCACCGGGTCGGGCTGGTGCCTTCACCCGCCGGCCGGCCCGGAATCAAACCTCGGCCGCTCGGGGATCGCGACCGTTTCGCCGGACGCTCGCCTGCGCCACACTCTCCTCGTCGAGGGAAGACGCGGATCGCTGGAGGAGAGGCCATGAGGACCATCGAGACGGGGGCGAGGGCGCGGCGCGGGTACTACGTCGGGACGCGGAGCTGGACGCTGCGCGCCGTGGCGAAGGACGGCCAGCGGCTGGACGGGGCGCCGGGCGAGAGACACGTCCGCGTGCCGCTGCCGGCCGCGGTGGCGCTGGCGCCGCTGCTGGGCGCGCTCTTCGTGGTCTTCCTCCCCGTCGTCGGGTTCTGGCTCGCCGGCGTGGCTGCCGCGCGGCCGGCGCTGCGGCTGGTGGCGCGCCTGACGGAGAAGCTCGCCGCCACCGTCGAGCCCGGATGGCAGCCGGGCGAGGCGCACCTCACCGGGCGGCGTGGCGCCGCGGCGGCGCCGCCGGTGGAGCCCGACCCCGATCCGCTCGACGAGCTGGAGCGGGAGATCGCGACGCTCCGCGCCAGCCGCCGCTGCGCCGGCGCGCGCTGAGCAGGGCCTGGCTCGCGCCACCGCCCCGCCACGCGCCGCCGGTCCGCGCCGCCATTAGAGCGCCGCGCTACGGTCAGGGCAGGTGCTCGAGCAGGAAGCGGATGGCGTTCTCGCCCATCACGGCGCGGACGAGCGACTCGGAGAGGCCCTCGTCGAGGAGCGCCTGCGTCACCTCCACCAGGCGCGTCGCGCCGACGGCGACCGCGACGGCGCCGTCCCAGTCCGAACCGAGCGCGACGCGGTCGGCGCCGGCGATCGTCACCGCGTGCCGGATCGAGCGCGCGATCCCCCGCGGGGACCGATCTCCCAGCGCCCCGCGCCAGAACCCGATGCCCACCAGGCCGCCGCGCTCCGCGATGCGCCGGAGCTGCGCGTCGGAGAGGTTCCTCGGCCCGGGGCGCATCGCCTGCAGGCCGCCGTGCGAGACGAGGACCGGCCGCGTCGCGGAGGCGAGGACATCGTCCACGACGGCCGGGGCGGCGTGGGCCAGGTCCACCACCATCCGCAGCTCCTCCATGCGCGCCAGCACCGCGCGCCCCAGCGGCGTCAGGCCGTGGCGCGCCGCCCCGTGCGCCGAGCCCGCCGCCTCGTTGTCGGTGAAGTGCGCCAGCCCCGCGCAGCGGAAGCCGTGCCGGAAGAGCGCCTCCAGCCCCTCCACGCTCCCCTCGATGGCGTGCAGCCCCTCGGTCGACAGCAGGCCGATCACGGTCCGCTCCCCCGGCGGTTGCGTCGCGCGCCGCGCCAGCGCCGCGGCCAGCGCCTCCCGCGAGCGGACCACCACCAGCCGCCCACGCGACGCGGCCTCGGCGCGGCGCAGCCGCTCCGCCTGGTGGAGGGCGCGCTGCAGGGGGCTCCGCCAGGTGCGTGGCGGCCACCGGGACGCGACGGCGAGGAGCGTGACGGCGTCGCGGCCGTCCGCGTTCCGCTCGTAGCTCGCGCGGAGCGGGACGCGCGTGACGGTGGAGAAGATCTCCAGCGCCACGTTCCCGGCCTGGAGCCGCGGCAGGTCGGTCTGGCCCGCGCGCGCGCGGCGGAGAGGATCGCGATCCCAGAGCAGCAGGTCGTCGTGCAGGTCGGCGATCCGCAGCGAGGCGTGGAGCGTGCGCGTGGCCTCCGCCACCGCGATGGCCGGTCCGTCGTCGCGGACGCGGTTCAGGAGGGCCGCCACCGTGCGCGCGGCGAGGCCCAGGAGGAGCGGGAGGCAGGTCGGGATCGCCACCAGGGCGATGGCGACGGCGGCGCCCGTCACGGCGTCATCATTGACGGACGGACCCGGAG